>JAUIEY010000240.1 GCA_030429685.1 Gammaproteobacteria bacterium | reverse complement strand
ACACGTCTCCCGCTTCCATGTCCGTGGCCAGGGTGCCGGAGTGGGTCTCAACGGCGCCGTTACGCCTGACTATACAGTTTTGTCCCGGTCGGCCCGGTGATCCACCGCACAATCCAAAAGGTGCGTTCGCTCTGTTATTCGACAGTATGGCAGCGCTCATCGCCTGACGGAACTCCAGCTTGCGTATAACGCCATCGCCGCCGGCTTGCGCACCCGCGCCGCCGGACCCGCGACGTATGGAGAATTCCCTGACCAGAACCGGGAAGCGGGACTCGATAACCTCCACATCGGTGATACGCGTGTTGGTCATGTGAGACTGCACGGCATCGGCACCGGGAAAACTTGCGCCTGCCCCCGCGCCGCCGGCGATAGTTTCGTAGTACTGATGCTGTGCATCGCCGAAACTCAGGTTGTTCATGGTGCCCTGCGAACCTGCCAGCACACCCAGCGCGCCGTAAAGCGCATCGGCGATGCATTGCGAGGTTTCGACGTTGCCGCCCACCACCGCGGCCGGATACGCCGGGTCAAGCATGCAGCCTGGCGGGATAATCAGCCGCAGCGGTTTATTGCAGCCGCCGTTAAGGGGAATTTCCGTCTGCACCAGCGTGCGAAATACATACAGTACTGCTGCCTGACAGACCGCGCGCGGCGCATTGAGGTTGTTGGCAGCAGCTGCCGATGTGCCGGTGAAATCAAGCAGCGCTGCGCGGTTGTTCCGGTCGATGCTGACTGTCACGCAGATCTGTTGTCCGCTATCCAGCGGATAGACGAAGCGGCCACTGTGCAGTCTGGTGATAGCGTCACGCACCGACATTTCCGCGTTGGTCTGCACGTGGCCGGCATAGGCCAGCACCACGGCGTCGCCGAACTCCATCAGCATGTCGCGCAATAGCTGTCGGCCGCGTTCGTTGGCTGCCAGCTGGGCTCTGAAGTCGGCGACATTCTGATCGGGATTGCGTGCCGGCCAGGCACCGCTGCCCAGTAACTCGCGCAAAGCGGTTTCCCGGAATTCACCTTGTCTGACCACGGCCAGGTGATCGATCAGCACACCTTCTTCATCAATGTGCCGGCTGAACGGCGGCATCGAGCCGGGCGTGTTGCCACCGATATCGGCATGATGGGCCCGTGATGCCACCACAAACTGAATGGTGTCAGACACCAGGGCGGAAATCGCCGTGACATCCGGCAAATGGGTGCCTCCGCTATAGGGCGCGTTGGTCAGGATCACGTCGCCACGGCGCAGCTCGTCGCCGTAATCGCGTATTGCCGTCTTGACCGCGTCATCCATGGAGCCCAGATGCACCGGTACATGCGGCGCATTGGCAATCAGCTCGCCGGTGGCGGTAAACAGGGCGCAGGAAAAATCCAGCCGTTCCCTGATGTTTACCGAACGAGCTGTGTTGCGCAGCACGCTACCCATTTCTTCGGCAACGGCGACAAAACGATGATTAATGATTTCCAGTTGTACCGGGTCAACACGGGTGTCGTCACTGTGTTGCTGCCGCACCTCGGCGGTGTGTTCCAGCAGCAACTGCCCGGCGCCATTGGCAGTGAGTTGCCAGCCCTGCTCCAGTACCGTGGTGCTGTTGGCCTCGACAATCAGTGCCGGGCCGCTGAGGCTGTCTGCCGCGCGCAGGAGTTCGCGTCGGTATACCGGCACAGTTTGCCAGCCCTGCTCAAGATATACCTGCACCTGCGCCGCCGGTTCCGGATTGCTGCGGCCGGCCGTTGCCGGTCGGGCCGCCGGCGGGGTGACCCGCGTGACGGCCTCACAGCGCAGCGCATCGATATGCAGTTCGGTGATGTCGGGGGCGAAGCCGAAACGGCGCCGGAAACTTTCCTCGAAACCGGCACGCATTTGCGTCAGGCCGGCAAGTGGAATCGTGAGCGGCGTATCGGTTCCGGCGACCTTAAGCTGCAGCAGTGACAGGCGTTCAATCGCGGCGGTGGCGGCGCCCTGCGCCAGCAGGTCGGCATGGCATTCTGCCTGCAGCGCGGCGGCGGTGGTTGTTAGTTCCGCCAGCGTGTTGTCGTTGAGCGACTGATTGATGCCGCGTTCACGGTAGCTGCGCAGCGGTGCCACGCCCATGCCCCACGCTGACAGCACGCCTGCCTGGGAGTCCAGCAGAATCTTGCGTATGCCGAGTTGTTCCGCCACGCGGCAGGCATGCTGGCCGCCGGCGCCGCCGAAACAGCACAGGGTGTAGCGGGCCGGATCCAGCCCCCGCGACACGGATACGTGGCGGATCGCGTTGGCCATGTTGTCGACCGCAACGCGCAGAAAACCCTGCGCGGTCTGTTCGGGGCCATAGTCGCGTCCGGTGGCAGTGCTTACGGCGCGTGCGAGTTCCGCAAATGCCTGCTGCACGGCCTGTTTGTCGAGTGGCCGGTTGCTGTCAGTACCGCATACCCGCGGAAAAAAGTCCGGCTGAATGCGGCCCAGTGCCAGGTTGGCATCGGTCAGTGCCAGCGGTCCGCCGCGGCCATAACTCAACGGGCCCGGCTCGGCGCCGGCCGATTCCGGCCCCGCCTGAAAGCGACCCTGAGCGAAGCGCAGCAGCGAGCCGCCGCCGGCGGCAACGGTATGGATACGGATCATCGGTGCCCGCAACTGCACGCCCGCCACTTCGGTTTCGCTGACTATTTCCGGTGCACCATCACATAGCGAAACGTCGGTAGACGTGCCGCCCATGTCGAAGCCGATGAGTTGCTCCAAACCGGCGCGCGCACCAGCCGCCTGCATGGCTACAACGCCGCCGGCCGGCCCGGACATTACGGCGTTCCTGCCGCGAAAATGCCCCGCCTGCACGAGACCGCCATTACTCTGCATGAAATAGATGCGCTCACAGGCAATGCCGGCATTGTCCAGTTCCTGCC
>JAUIEY010000239.1 GCA_030429685.1 Gammaproteobacteria bacterium | reverse complement strand
CTGCATGTTCACAAGTGATCAGGAGAGATCCTGCTCGAGCTGCATGAGCTTGCGGGCAATTTCTTTACCGTCAACCTGATAGTCACCGGCATCCACCTGTTCACGCAACGCATCCACCCGGGCCTGATCCACTTCAGGCAGTTCGGCCAGGCTGGCTTCGATGCGTTTCAGCCGGACAGCAGTGTCCGTCAGCGCAACGGCATCGGTGCGGGTGCTTTCCTCACCACCGGCCGAACGCGCAGATTCACCCTGTTCCGTCCGCTTCACGCTGCCTGAGCGGGAAGCGGGCAGTTCGGTTCTGCCGTATCCGTTTATTTTGTCAGTCATTGAACATAATCCTCCGTACGTAATTTTATTATTGCTTTTCGTACTCTATATATCGGCATACAGGGTCCGAACTTTAGACCCGTTAGGCCGCAAATTCAGTGAAGCAGTACCTCTACGGTCTTTCCTGAACGTACCACGCCCTCTACCTTGCGGCCTGATTCGCGGTTTTCCACCATGATTATGTCGCCTGCCAGGCCGTCCTCCAGTGCGACGCCGGCCATGCGCACCCGCAGTGCGCCGCTGCTGGCTTCCAGCGTGACATTCTGGCCGCGTTCGATCAGCGGCGGGGCGATCAGCGCGCCGGGTGTGATCACCTGGCCTTCCGAGAGGCTGCGTTTAAGCCGCAGGCCCACTGCCTGCTGCGGGTCCAGCATGAAGCCGCGGGCCTGTTCGCTGACGGTGCGTTCCGCCAAAATCACGTCGCCTGCGGTCAGCAGCCTGCCCCGCTGCAGCGGGCCGCTGGCCACCAGTACCTGCTGCCATACCTCAAGCCGCACCGGGACATAAAGTTTCCATGGCTGGCTGCCGGTGCAGCGGACTTCCGCCGTGACGCGGGATTTGCGCTTGTCGGCATACGGCAGGCTGGCCTGCAGCGGCACGTCGCAGTTCGCCAGCCGGAGACGGCGGTCGATCTCGCCGGCGACCGCTTCCACCCGTCCGGCTTTGACTGCCAGCCTTGCGGTGGCGGCCTGCTCGGCGGCACGGCGGATATCGGCATGGTCATGCGCGGCCCCGGCCGGACCCGCGCATAGCCACAGCAATGTCCAGCCGGCCAGCGCCACCATGCGTCGCGGGCCAACCGTCAGGCTGCGCCGGGCGCGCGTCAATAAATTGCCCTGTATTTCGGTCACGCATGTATAGATGCAATTTTCGTGCCGCGGTTCCAGTCACTGTTGCGACCATTTGTCGCCGGTTCCCGGCAGCGGCATTGCCGGGCGGCAAAAAAACGCCCGGCCGCTTGCCGCCCGGGCGGAAATTTCCTGCCGCCTGCGCGGGTGGGTTGTTGCTGCCAAAGGCTTTCACAACATTGGCACGGCATTTGCATTTTGTCGTTTGAGCGCGGCATTGGCTGCGCTGGTGAAACAACAGGAATTGTCCACGGAATCCAACATGCCGCTGAACGTCAACGCCATTTTCGACACCCACGCCAAGTCTCTGGCGCTCGGCAGCCAGCGTATTGAATTGCTGGCCGCCAATATCGCCAATGCCGATACGCCCAACTACCTGGCGCGCGATATTGACTTTAAGGGCGCCATGGCCGAGCAGGCCCGTTCGGTGGGTATGCAGCGTACTGCTGCCAACCACATTGACCCGGCCCGTGTCGGCGGCGGCCCGGCGACGGTGCTGTACCGGATACCCGATCAGCCGGCGCAGGACGGCAACACCGTGGACGCCCAAAAAGAGAAAGCCGCGGTGGCCGAGACGGCACTGCGTTATCAGACCAGCCTGAGCTTTCTGAACATGCGCATCCGCGGACTCAAGCTGGCTATCACGGGAGGGCAATAAGCCATGTCGCTAATGAAGATTTTTGATGTCAGCGGTTCTGCCATGGCGGCGCAAACCGTGCGCATGAATACCGTGGCCAGCAACCTGGCAAATGCCAACACCGCAGCCGGCCGCGCCGAGGATGCCTACAGGGCCAAAAACCCGGTATTCCAGACCGTGTTTGCATCGGCCTTCGACCCGGCCAATGCCGGCGTGCGGGTGACCGGCATCAGCGAAAGCAACGCCGAACCGCAGCGCGTTTACAAGCCTGGCCATGCGGCGGCGGATGAGGACGGCTACATCTACATGGCCAACGTCAACACGGTGGATGAGCTGGTCAACATGATTTCGGCTTCGCGTTCGTATCAGTCGAGCGTCGAAGTGCTGAACACATCCAAGGAGTTGCTGCTGCGCACATTGTCACTTGGACAATGAGGCCGATAGCAGCAATCCGGGATATCTAGAGGAGTAACAGGATGGCGATCAATTCCGTTAGCGGCGAACTCGATCTGAACCAGTACGCGCTGCCGACGTCGCAACAGGAAGCGCAGCGCACCACCCTCGGTCAGGAAGATTTTCTGGCCCTGATGGTGACGCAGCTGCAGAACCAGGACCCGTTTCAGCCGATGGAGAACGGTGAATTCCTCGGCCAGATGGCGCAGTTCAGTACCGTGTCGGGTATCGGTGACATGAGCAGCTCGCTGAGCCAGCTGGCGGAATCGCTGTACGCCAGTCAGGCGTTGCAGGCCTCGGCCATGATCGGCCGCGCCGTGCTGACCGAGGGCAACCTGGCCCAGCTGGCTGATGGTGAACCGCTCGAGGGCGCAGTGGATCTGCCGTATTCCACCAGCACCGGTTTTGTGCGCATCACGGCCGCCAACGGCCAGGTGATCCGCGAACTGCCGCTGGGTGCACAGGGCGCAGGGCTGGTGAATTTCGCATGGGACGGTATCGGCGCTGACGGCAGCCAGGCACCCGACGGTGCTTATTACATTTCGGCGGGCTACACCGACGCCGGTCAGGAGGTGGCGCTGAGTACGCTGGTGTCCACCAAGGTTTCGAGTGTGTCGCTG
>JAUIEY010000238.1 GCA_030429685.1 Gammaproteobacteria bacterium | reverse complement strand
CATATCCGCATACAGCGACTTATCCACGGCCTTGCTGCCCCAGATTTCGCTGTTGGTGGCTTCGGCCACGCCGCGCCAGTACGGAACGTCTTCCGCCTTGGAGCGCGACGGCTGAATGCCATTGGCAAGCAACGCATCATAGGCATCAATGTTGTCACGGCGGTTGGTCTTGTCCAGTTCCAGGTAGGTCTGACTCATGACCTCGCTGACGACCTGCTGATCAGCCGCGTCCAGCCGGTCAAAGGCACGTTTGTCGATACCCAGTATGCCGAGGGTATAGGCCACCGGCATGGGGTTCACATAGGCAATCTTGGTATACCACTGCAACAGCAACGCGCCCACCGGAGGCGTAACAATCACGTCAATGAGACCGGTTTGCAGTCCGGTCATGACATCTGCGACGGGTAGCGTAACAGGCGAAAGCTGCATGGATTCCAGCGCGGTAAAACTGAACAGATCGCCATCGGGTACCCAGATCTTCTTGCCATCAAGATTCTGATTGCTCGCAATGGGACTGCTGCTCATGAAATTGGCGAAGCCGCCGCCGGCAAAACCGAAAGAAACGAAGCCGGCTTCTTCCAGGCCGTCACGCAGGCGATCATCAAAGCGTTCACGCACGAAATCCACTTCTTCCTGTGAACGGAATACAAACGGCATGCCGTACAGCACAATGTCAAAATAGCGCTCAGCCAAACCGCTGGTCGTAAATGCCGCTCCCTGCAACTGACCGAGCCGGATCAGGCGCAGAACTTTCTTGTCGTTGCCGCGCACGCCACCACCGTAGAATTTAAAATTCACCCGGCCTTCGGTGCGCGCCCTGATGTCGTCAGCGGCCGCGCGGTGCACTTTCATCCAGTGCGAATTTTCCGGCGCCAGGGTGGCGATCTTGAGATCCAGCGCCATGGCCGGCATTGCCAGCAAGGCGCTCAGGGCCAGAATCCATGCCAGTGTTCGTACGAAAAAAAACTTCATGTTTGGTCTTTAAATAATTGAATTATCAGAAATAAGTGTTTGCCGAACTCAGCAATTCCGAGGCCTGCACACGGGCCATCTGGTTGAACAGAGTGAGGTTCTCCTGTTTGACCTCCGCGGCCAGCACTTCGTTCAGCAACCGGTCATGCAATTCCCGGTCATAGACCAGGCGCGCATAACTGCGGGCAAACTCCACTTTAATACTCAGGTCTTTGCCGCCTGACAGCTCGATGCCGCGCTCAAACCAGGCGCGCCCGAGCTCGGGTTTGCCACCCAGCGATTCCGGGCGCAGCGTATTGAGAATCCCCAGATACATGCAGGCACTGGGAGCCAGATCGCCCGGCTCCTTCTGCATCACCTGATTCAGGGCAACCTCTACCCGCGGCAGCGCGGCCAGCGCTTTGAAATCATCACTGTTGGTGCGGATCCAGGCGAGCGTGGATACCGCATAGCTATACAAAGCCTCGGTCGAGTCTTCGTCCAGTTCCTCGACGATCATGACAAAGTTGCTGTGGGGCAGCCCCTGCAACTCACACGCGGAATCATCGGCGGCACACAATGCCCGCCGCCCGTAGTCGCGCGCGCGCGCCGTAAGGCGCCGTGCACGGCGCTGATCAGGGACAAGTGCGGCGCCGTAAGCCGCATAGAGCTGCGCCGCCGCATTGAGGGCCGCGGGATTATCGGGGTCGGCCTCGACCAGGCTGTCGAGCAACAGCAGGTAGGACGGCAATCCTTCCCGCACCAGCTGCGGATCGTCCTGGTTCAGGATGGCAGCCGACAGATTTTCCGCCATATTGGAGGAAATACTGGACAAAGCCACACCACAGCCCGTGGCGCTCAGCACTGTCAGTAGCGCGCCGGCAATGGCAGTCATGCGGCGCAGCAGCGCCATGGCTTAGATCTTTTCTTTGATGCGGGCAGACTTACCGCTGCGTTCACGCAGATAGTAAAGCTTGGCGCGTCGCACATCACCGCGGCGTTTGACCTCGATACCGGCCACAGCCGGGCTGTAAGTCTGAAACACGCGCTCCACGCCTTCGCCATGGGAAATTTTGCGCACGGTAAATGCGGAATTCAGGCCGCGGTTGCGCTTGGCAATAACCACACCTTCAAAAGCCTGCAAACGCTCGCGATTACCCTCGCGCACCCGCACCTGAACCACCACGGTATCGCCGGGGCCGAAATCCGGCACCTCCCGGTCCATCTGTGCCTGCTCGAGTTCCTGAATAATCTTGCTCATCTTTCTGTCGTCCTGTCCCGAATTTGCGACTCTGGCCGGCGCGTCAGTCGCCGCCCGCCTTTTCTGTAACTCATTTCCGCGCCGGTTGTTCGGCGAGAAACTCTTCGATCAATTGTCGTTCGTCAGCCGTCAGCTCGCGTCCCGCCAGTAGCTCGGGGCGGCGCTGCCAAGTCCTGCCCAGCGACTGCTTGAGCCGCCAGCGGGCTATGTCTGCATGGTTGCCTGTCAGCAACTCGGCAGGCACCTGCCTGCCGTCTACAACTTCCGGCCGCGTGTAATGCGGACAGTCCAGCAATGCATCGCTGAACGAATCCTGCTGCGCTGACAAGGCATCACCCAGCACTCCGGGCAATAGCCGCAGCACGGCATCCAATACAACCAGCGCCGCCGGCTCACCGCCGCTGATGACATAGTCGCCCACCGACAATTCCAAGTCGGCGCAGGCTTCTACGAGACGTTCGTCGAATCCTTCGTAGCGACCACACACCAGCGCCAGGCCCGGCAATTCTGCCAGCTCGCGGGCCATGGTTTGATTAAATAATCGCCCCTGCGGTGTTAGAAACACCACTTTTGCGCCCGCCGGCAGCTGCTCACGCGCCTGCGCCACCGCTGCCGCAGTCGGCTCGACCTTAAGCACCATGCCCGGTCCGCCGCCATACGGCCGATCATCGACGGTCTGA
>JAUIEY010000237.1 GCA_030429685.1 Gammaproteobacteria bacterium | reverse complement strand
TGCCTGCGGGAAAGTGCTCCAGCACGGTGTAAACAGAACCGCTGGGCCGCGTTGCTGAACTTGCCAGCACAAACTCCCGCACCGGCCAGACCAGTGGTGCATCGAGTTCGGAACCCAGACCACCCGGCACCCGACGCACCAGGCTGACATGCGGTTTATAGCTGCGGCTGTCAGCGGTGAGGCCGAACGGCGCCATTGCCGCCCAGAGATTATCCACCAGCGCTGCCAGGGCCGCAGGACACTTTGACGGTTTCAGCCAGGCGACCTGCGGACGCGGCCAGTAGCCAGTGCGACTGAGTTCCAGGGCAAACTCGGGGAAACGAATTGGCCGGGCCGCGTTGATAATTTGCGGTAGCTGATCACGCGGCACACTGCCCAAAAATGCCAGCGTGACATGATAGTTGGCGGGTGGAACCGGCCGACCGCCGGCGGCCGCCACGGCCGCGCCGGTGGCCGCCACAATCTGCCGGCGGGTGACATCATCCGGCCACAGCGCGAAAAACAGCCGCTGCGTGTCAGTCGCCACCGGACATTTGCTCGGCCTGTTCGGCAAGCTTTAACAGCGCATGGGTCACGGTGCGGCGGCGCACGGTATCACGATCGCCCGCAAAGACTTTGCACTGGGTCGTGATCTGGTCGCCGCAGCGCCAGGCAAACCAGACCGTGCCCACCGGTTTGTCCGCGCTACCGCCATCGGGACCGGCGATGCCGGTAACCGCCACGACGAATTCGGCGCCCGCCCGGTGCGCGGCCCCCTCGGCCATGGCCAGCGCAACCGCTTCGCTTACCGCACCCTGCTGTTCCAGCAGCGCGGGAGCAACGCCGAGCAAATCGGTTTTCGCATTGTTGCCGTAACTGACAAACCCGTACTCGAACCATGCAGAGCTGCCCGGGACATCGGTAAGGGTTTTAGCGATCCAGCCGCCGGTGCAGGATTCCGCCGTGGCAACCGTGGCACCGCGACGCAACAGCACGGTGGCCAGACGATCAACGACGACATCATTTACATTCATGTAGCTTGGCAGGCGGCCAGTTCTTTGAAGACATCCTGATAGACCTGCAGATTACCCGCAACCATCTCTGCGGGTGCAAAGTTTTTGCGCATGTGTTCGCGCCCGCCCTGGCCCAGGCGGCTGCGCAGCTCCGCATCGCGCAACAGGCGGATCATCTGTTTGGCGAGTTCCGCGTAATTGCCGTGCTCCACCAGTACGCCGGATGCGCCGTCTGCGACAGCTTCGGTGATGCCGCCGGCGCGGGTCGCCAGTACCGGCACACCGGCAGCCTGGGCTTCCAGCAGCGCCACGCCGAGACCCTCGCGCTGCGCCGGATGCACCAGCAGGTCGGCATGGCCAAGAAATTCGCGCAGGTCGGCCCGAAAACCGGCGAAGTGCACCGTCGAACCGTGCACCGACTGACGCATTTCTTCCTGCAGGGTTTCCTGTTCGGGCCCCTGGCCAAACAGCAACAAACGCGCATCGGGGCAGGCCGCTGTGACCTCAGCCCAGGCATCCAGCAAATAGCGATGGCCTTTGCGGGGAATGAATTGCGCCGCACACACCACGGCAAGCTGCCTGTCGCCGATGCCGAAGGCATCCAGAAACTGCTCCCGGCTCCAGCTCGGCTGACAGGCATCCGCATCCACCGCGCTGTGCACCAGGCAAAGTTTGCGCGGTGACACGCGGGTATTCTGCAGCTCCTCCATGACGCCATTGGAAATGGCAATCACGCGTTCGTAGCGACTGTATTTCATCGCGCCCATCATGCTGGATTCCGGGTTATCAACACGACGACTCAGCACCGCCGGAATCTTGGCCCACTTGGCGCCCATGCCACCCCACATGTCGGCGCCGCGGCGGCTGTGCACATGCACCAGATCGGGGCGCAGATCCTGCAGCAGCTTGGCAAAACGATAGGCAAAGGCGGCATCCAGGTCGCCGGACATCGGCAAGGTGTGAATGTTTACGTCGGGATGCGCGGCGGTACTGATGTCACTGTCGGGCGGACATACCAGGGTCGATGCAACACCATGAGCCAGCAAACCCTCGACCAGCATCAATACCTGCCGGCCGCCGCCATAGAGGTGCCGGCCGGTTTCCAAATGGACTATGTGGGGCATGTCAGCCTGATTTGCGCGCCAATACGTATATGGAATCGTTATCGGCCATTTTGGCATGCGGCTTGAGCGCAATGATGTCGAACTGACCCGCCAGCATTTCTGTCAGGTCTTTGTCGTTGCGGTAAACCAGCATCAGACCGTTCGATTCCCACTTGCCCTCGCCGTTCCAGAAAGAATGGAGAATCAGACCATCGTCATTGAGCACTTCGTACTGGCGGGCAAAGGACTGATGCAGTTCATCGTCATTGAGATGAATCAGCGCTTTGTTGGAAAAAATCGCATCGAACCTGCGGTCTGTCTCTAGCGTGCGTGCATCCAGATGCAGCAGGTCGGCCGCGCTGTCTTTCTCGCGGTATTTTTTCAGGAACAGCCTGGAAAAATCGGAGCCGGTGACCTTGAAGTGCTTGCTGAGCGCCTGAAAGTCCTTGCCGGGTCCGATACCAATCTCCAGCACGCTGGAACCGGCCGGCAGATGCTCCACCAAAGTATCCACGAGCAAAGACCCGTCATGTGTCGGCTTGAAGTCCGAGTAGCCCTTTACGTTTTTTTCTTGTTCGTAGTAGTTGAGGTCCATGTTTGCGCTGCACCTGTTGTTTTGCGGATATTTTACACAGTGCCGGCACGGGCATCGCGGTTACGCAAAAAAACCGGCCTCACTTTCAGGCGAAAATGAGGCCGGCTTCTGGCTTAACTGCTTGTCAGACGAAACTCACCCGCCAAAGCGCACCCGGGCTGTCAGGCCAAATTGCTGCTGCCGCGGCAACGTCAGGCCAAAACC
>JAUIEY010000236.1 GCA_030429685.1 Gammaproteobacteria bacterium | reverse complement strand
ATCTTCAGCAATGTCGCGGATTTGCACCGTGTCATCTTCGGTCAGGGCCAGCATGAAGTCATCATTCTCAAGCCGTGCCAGCAGGTACTTGTCACCGGCGAAACGGCGCAGTCGCCGCGCCACTTCGCTGAGATATTCGTCAGCCGGCTCGTGTCCCAGCGTGCTGTTGAGATCCTTCAAAGCATCCAGCCGCACAACCAGCAGACCAACGGTCTGTCCCTGATCCCAGGCATCGTCAACCTGACAGCCGAGTAGTTCCAACGCATATTCGCGGTTATACAGCCCGGTGGCAGAGTCATGCCGACTTTGATGGGAAATATGCTTTTCACGTTCGGCGATTTCCGACTGCATGGCATTGAAGGCTGTGCCGAATTCATGCAACTCGTCACCGGAACGGATTTCCACCGGCACCTCATAATTTCCGGTGCGGATACGCTGGGCCGCTTCCATCAGTCTGCTAACCGGTCGGGTCAGCGCGCGGGATAGCAGCACGGCGCCGAACAGGGCTGCTGCCAGCGGCAACGCGCCCAGCGCGAAGGATGCCGTTTTGAGCAGTTCATACGGCGCCATGGTTTCCTGCAGCGACTTGGTGATCAATACATTGATGCCGCTTTCATGCCCGAAAAACGGCGTTGTTATGGCCAGATGCTCCTGACCGTCAATTCTTACCGTTTGCACGGCGTCATCCGCGGCAACGGCAGTGCCGGCGTTGCGCAGATCATTCAGTGGAGCCGACTGTTTGGACGAGGCAAGTACCCGTTGCGTTGTTTCACCGGCTGCCAGCAGCGTAACTTCCAGTCCGGTCAGTTTTTCCAGCTGCTTTGTAAAGCCGTCATCAAGCTCGAAACCCATGGACAACCATGCGATCGGCAGGGGTGCTTTGACCGGCACTGTGATGATTTCGAAAGCCGAATTGTCTGTAACAATAAATCGATGACCTGCCGCGGCAAATGTCACTCCGGCCAGATCGGCCTTGTCGCCCGACATGCGACTCTGTGACGTGAAGGTGGCCAGCAGCTGCTGATGCTTGTCCACGATAAAGGCGATGTCAGCACCAGCACGGTTGGCATGATTTTGCAGCGCGGAGCTGACGGTTGCTGTTTCACCCATGCCAACCGCCTGTTTGAATCCGTAGTCCGCGGCCAATGCCCGCACGGTATTGGCGAGTTGATCGGCGCGACTGGCAGTTGCATTGCTCAGTAGTTCGGTGCCGACCTGCATGGATTGTTCGGCTCGCTCGGCAACATCCGCTTTGGCGGTGAACAGCACCACGGCTACCGTCCCGGCCTGACTGGCCAGTATCAGTATTGCTGCGGTTGCGAGAATTTTTACGCGCAGGCTTTGCATCTGCCATCCATGGTCGGCTGCAAATCACACTCATTAATACTAGTCGTCGATCACGCTGAATTACGTGAAGTCCGTCACGTCTGGGTTGCCGGAAAACCCCTAATTTTCCAGTACTTGTTGTTGTTTCGGGAAAGCCATGAAGGCGTTTGCAGGAATTGCAGTGGCCGCGCTGGTGAGTTGCTGGAGTGCATCGGCGGTTGCGGTTGAGACGGCGCGGATTGTTGATCTTGACGGGAAGCCCGTAGCCAATGCCGTGGTATTTCTGTCCGGTTCGGCAACGCCGGCTCTGGCACCGCCGCAACCGGTGGTGGTTGACCAGGTGGACAAGCAGTTCGTGCCGCGCATTTCAGTCATCCGGACCGGCACTGAAGTGATATTTCCCAACAGTGATGCTGTCAGTCACCATGTCTATTCTTTCGCCAACCCCAACAATTTTGAATTGCCGCTGTATCAGAGCAAGCAACAGCGCAATGTGATGTTCGAGCACGCAGGGCTGGTCACGCTGGGCTGTAATATTCATGATTCCATGCTGGGATATATCCTGGTCGTTGATACACCATTCTTTGCTGTGGCAAACGAGGCCGGTGAGTTTGACTTTGCCTGGGAAGATCAACTGACCGAGGCCACCACGCTGCGCATCTGGTCGCCGGAACTGGCGGATGGCCAGATTCAGGATGCGTTTCGCAAGTCGCCCCGGCAGTTCATGGTGAGTCAACGCCAGTCTGCCGGCCATGATCTTTCGGACAGTTCTCTGGACTGGAGCGACTACTGATGCGCCGGCTGGGCATTGCGATGGTATGCCTGCTAAGTGGTGCCTTCGGCATCAGCCACGTGGCCGAGGGCAGTGACCGGCATCATATAGAAGGTGCCGTGGATGTGTCTTTCTACGTCGCTGACAGCGAACTGGATTCCTGGCTGCGCGGCAGCGGCGGCAAACTGCGCTATGACGAAGATCATGATGGTGTACGGTTAAACCGCATATTTATCGACTACACCGGCCGTATTTCGCCGACCTGGTCGGGACGTGTCTCGCTCAATGCCAACAACGACGTAGCGGAAAAGCTCGATGTACTGGAGGCATTCCTTGAATACCGGCCGGTACCGCGCAGCAAGTGGCGCTTTCGATCGCGCCTGGGTGCTTTTTATCCGCGCCTGTCGGTGGAAAACCCCGCGGCCGGCTGGAGCAACCCCTACGCACTGTCTAACTCGGTGATAAACGCCTGGATTGGCGAAGAGTTGCGGGCAGTCGGTGCGGAAGTTCGCTTTGTCAGGGATATCAACAGCAGTCGGCCGCAGCAATTATCCCTGGAGGCAGCGGCTTACGGGTACAACGACCCGCTCGGCGCTACCCTGACCTGGCACGGCTGGGCGGCGCATGATCGACAAACCGGCATCACGGGTGCCGTGCCGATGCCGGCGGTTTCCGTGATTCACCCATGGGCACCCGGTGGGCAGCCCGTACCCCGGGCTGAGCCGTTCAAGGAAATTGACAATCGTCCCGGCTTTTATGTGGGTGCGCAGTGGCGTTGGGACCGCCGTTTGCTCGTCAGGGT
>JAUIEY010000019.1 GCA_030429685.1 Gammaproteobacteria bacterium | reverse complement strand
GTGGTGACCGACACAGAACTGGTATTGAGTCTTGACCGACCCCGCTTGCTTCAGACGCTCGACGCGACATTGAGTAACACGGACAACGAGGAAACAAATTCATCGCTTCGCATCACTGAGCCGATGGCGTTCATCAACCGCGGCGGACAGCTCAAGCTTGTCACCGCGCCAGAGCAAACCAGTCAATACGACCCCGCCCTTGCCAAAGCCATTGCCCAGGCGCATGCCTGGTACACGGAACTGACGACCGGCAAAGTGAAATCGTTAAAGGCCATTGCTGAGCGCGAGCAACTCACGCCGTCCTGGGTAGCTCGCTACTTACGACTGGCCTTTCTTGCACCCGACCTGGTGGACGCCATTCTGAATGGCAAGCAACCCAGTGGCGTCACCCTTCGTGCACTGACCAACCGTGCGCGCCTGCCCTCCGATTGGTCAGAACAACGCGCGTTGTTCGATCAGCTCGCGCACCGATAACGGTACGCAAAAACCCGCGACAGAGACTTTCTCAACAAACGGCGATTAATTCTTTGCCGATGGCGTCTCACGAGTCACTAACGAAAAACGCACTGCCTGAGCGGCGCTAACCGCGGGCTCGACATGCTCGAAGAATACTTCTTAAGTAATTAATATTAAAAGATAAAAATGATGGCGGAGAGGGAGGGATTCGAACCCTCGATACGCTATTAACGTATACACGAATTCCAATCGTGCGCTTTCGACCACTCAGCCACCTCTCCGTAGACCGAAACTGCGCGGCTGGACCCCGCAGGGGGAGCGAAGGTTAGCCCAGCCCGATGCAGGGTTCAATGCGTCGCTAGTCCTGATTGCGATAATCGGGCGGCTCTATCAGGCAGGGCTCGTCAGCGGGGGTCGGCTGTGTGCGAGTCTCACCCTCAGGAATCGGCACCCAAGCGTCTTCCGACAGCGGCTGCAAATCGGCCGGCACTTGTGTGCGGGATCCGGTGCGGGCCTGCTGGTATTCCCGCGCTTCGTGGCATTTATCCAATTCGGTTTTGAAAATGCCGCAACCTCCGGACATTAACAGCAGTCCCGTCAGGCCCAAACCAATCAGCAAGCGCAATGATTTCACAACAATCCCGCCTGCTGCATGGCTGCTTCGACCGTCGGCTGCGCACCGTCCGACAGCGGCAGCAGCGGCAACCGGATGCCGGCATCGATCATGCCCATGCGCTGCAACGCCCACTTCACCGGAATCGGATTGGCCTCAACGAAGAGATCCGCATGCAGCGCCGCCAGGCCCGCATCCAGCGCAGCGGCCTGCTCCGCGTCGCCCGCGACCGCGGCCCGACACATGGCAGTCATGGCAGCAGGCGCCACATTGGCCGTGACCGATACCACGCCCTGACCGCCGGCTAGCATGAACTCGCGCGCCGTGGCATCGTCGCCACTGTAGAGCGCAAAGGCGGTGCCGCAACGCTCGCGCAGACTCGCCACCCGGCTGACGTCACCGGTGGCCTCTTTGATACCGAAAATATTGGGGTGCTCTGCGAGCTGGCCAACGGTTGCCGGCACCATATCCACGGCAGTGCGCCCCGGCACGTTGTAAAGCATGAGGGGTTTGCTGACCGAGTCAGCAACCCGCGTGAAATGCGCAACCAGCCCCGCCTGGGTCGGCTTGTTGTAGTAAGGCGTCACCACCAGGAAGCCATCCACGGCCAGTTTGTCGACTTCGACGGACAGGTCAACGGTCTGCGCGGTTGAGTTCGAGCCGGTGCCGGCAATAATCGGCAGACGCCCGGCGCCATGCTCCACGGCAGCGGCAATCACGGCCACGTGCTCGGATTTTGTGAGGGTCGCCGATTCACCGGTGGTACCGGCCACCACCAGGCCATCCGTGCCCGCCTCTGCATGGAAGTCTATAAGGCGCGCAAAAGCGGCGAAATCAACTTCGCCGTCCGCTGTCATCGGCGTAACAATTGCGACCAGACTGCCTGTCAACATGACCTCAACCCGAGTATGGGAACCGGCGATGGTACGTGCGCTCCGGACCATGCGCAAGCAGGCGGGATTGCTTGAAGCAGGCACAAATAGCAGTAAACTGACCCGCTGTCCCGGAATTACCCGAATCATGGAAAATCTACTTGCCGTAACCGTTATCGGCGCCGACCGCACCGGCCTCGTACGCGATGTAACCAAAGCCATTTCCGGCGCCGGCGGCAGCATCAAGCAAAGCCGCATGACGACCCTGGGCCGGGAATTTGCCATGGTCGCGCTGGTCGCAGCGAACTGGCACGCCATTAAGAAAGTCGAAAGTGCGCTTGCGGCGCTCGCGGATAATTCCGAATTAACCATTAGCTTCCGCAATACCGAGGAAAGGCTGCCACGCGAACCGGCGGCACCCTACAACGTTGACATCGTCGCCATGGATCAGGAAGGCATTGTGGCCGGACTGGCAGGATTCTTTGCCGGCCGCAATATCGAAATAGCCGATCTGAACACCCGCCAATACAACGCTGCCCATACCGGTGCCGCAATGTTCTCCGTACAAATGGCCATCAACATACCGGCCAGCACGCATCTGGCTGGTTTGCGGGAAGAGTTTCATGAGTACTGTGAAGAACAGAACCTCGATGCCATCATTGAACCCATACAGCGCTAAACCAAGCTAAAGCGAGGCGAAAAAACAACATGAAAACCGCAGAAATCGGCAAAGTCATCCCCGCGTTGAAACTGCCCGCCACCGGCGACCAGATGATTGATCTCAAGTCTCTGCGCGGCAAGAACGTTGTCATCTATTTCTACCCCAAGGACAGCACGCCGGGTTGCACCAACGAAGGCAAGGATTTCGCCAGTCAGCACGGCAAATTCAAACGGCGCAATACCGTGATCCTGGGCGTATCCAAAGACTCCATTGCCTCCCATGAAAAATTTAAGGCCAAGTACAACTTCCCTTTCGAATTGTTGTCTGATGAAGAGGAGAAAGCCTGTCAGTTATTTGACGTGATCAAGGAAAAAAACATGTACGGCCGGAAATTCATGGGCATAGAACGCAGCACTTTTCTTATTGATGAAAAGGGCAAGTTGCGCCGTGAATGGCGCAAGGTAAAAGTCAAAGGCCACGTGGATGAGGTTTTGCAGGCTATCGGAGATTTATGAAGCCAACGGGCCTGTTGCGCCATCTGAATAAAGCTATGCGGCGGTCTCTGCCGGCGCTGGCGGCTGCTTTCTGCAGCCTGACTGCCGGTGCCCAGGAATTCAATTTGCCGGACATGGGCAGCCCGTCAGACGGTTTGCTGTCCATCCGGACCGAGGCGCAGATCGGTCGTCAGGTCTACGCAAATCTGCTGGCCAGCGGCACAGTTATCACCGATCCGGAACTGCAGGAGTACATTCAGGATGTCGGCATGCGTCTGGTTGCCCATGCCGACATCAAACGTGGCCAGAATTTTCATTTCTTTATGGTCGATAACCCGGTCATAAATGCTTTCGCGATGCCCGGTGGTTACATCGGCGTGCATACCGGCCTATTGCTGGCAGCGGCCAACGAGAGCCAGCTGGCCGGCGTACTGGCCCACGAAATCAGCCATGTAACGCAACGGCACATTTCGCGAGCCGTCTATGCCAATCAGCGCGCCAGCACCATAACTCTGGCGACCATGCTGGGCGCGATACTGGCAGGCGTTGCCGCCGGCGCGGATGCCGATGTCATTGCCGGCGCGGTCGGGATTTCACAGGGCGCAGCGATCGAACAGCAAATCAGCTTTACCCGCAGCAACGAGTACGAAGCCGACCGGGTTGCGGTGGCGGTTCTGGCAAATGCGGGGTTCGACCCGCAGGGGATGCCTGAATTTTTCGAGACCATGTCGCGCAAGACCAGCACCCTGATGCGAGATGTGCCCACATTTTTGCTGACTCACCCCGTTTCTGCCGACCGCATGGCAGAGACGCGCGCCCGGGCGCGCGAACATGTCGTGGAAGAACCCGAGGAAACCAATGGTTTCGAAATTGCCCGGGCCCGGGCCCGTTTGCTGACCAGCAGCCGGCCTGAAGTTGCCTACGAGTATTTCAGTGAGGAACAACAGCGGCCCGGCCAGCAGGACAATCTGGAGTATCGCTACGGCAAAGCACTGACGCTGACACAACTCGGTGACTATGGACAGGCCGAACAGATATTCAGTGAATTGCGCAAGGAATATCAGGAAGTCATTCCGCTCTACTCTGCACTGGCGGAAACGCGTGTCATGCTAAATAAGAAAGACGCCGCGCTGGCGACTTTCGAACAGGCTATCGGCCTGTTTCCGCGCAATGTCCCGCTGACGGTGCGCTATGCCGAAACGCTGCTGCGCTATGAGCAGGCACAAAAATCACACGACATACTGCTGGATTTGCTCAATCAGGTGCCCCCGACGCTGGAACAGGTTCGATTGATAGCGCTTGCTGCCAATCAGGCCGGTGATACTGCCAATACGCACTACTACATGGCGGAGTATCAGGCCATGAGTGGCAATCTCAAACTTGCGATCGATCAACTGGTACTTGCGCTGGGTACGCCGGGGCTGGATAGTGTGCAGCAGGCGCGCTTCAGGGCGCGCCTGAAACAGTTTCAGGAATTCTTGCCAACAAGCCGGGACAGACCGGAAGACAACGAGCGCAGACCATGACACGACATAGCGCAAATGCCGGCAACCCCGGAATTTTTTTTGGCTTTGCCGGCGGACTCGCGGTCGCCGTCATTGCAATTCTGGCGGTAATTCCGACGGGCGTCCTGGCCGAGGAGACGGCGGAGCAAACTCAGGCCGGAAATCCTGACCCGCTGGAGCCGTTAAATCGCAAGATTTATGCATTTAACGATGTTGCCGACCGCTATGTCGTCCGGCCCGTAGCCAAGGGCTATAACATTATCTTGCCCAAACCTGTGCGCACTGGCGTAGGCAACTTTTTCAACAATTGGACCTATCCCATAACCATTGTTAACAGTTTTCTGCAGGGCAAATTCGGGCAAGGCGCATCCGATACCGGGCGTTTCCTGGTGAACAGTACGATCGGCCTGCTGGGTATTTTCGATCCTGCCACCCGCATGAATCTGCCGGAACACGATGAGGATTTTGGCCAGACCTTTGCGCGCTGGGGGATCGGCCAGGGCCCTTATATAGTCTTACCCATACTCGGTCCGGCTACCATGCGCAGCGGTGTCGGCCTGATCGGCGACACGCTGGTTAATCCGGTCACGCAGCTGAATGACTCAAGCATCAGAGCCAAGCTGGTCATCACCTGGTTTATCGAATCCCGCGCCGCGCTGATCGGGCCCGACGAGGCAATCCGCGATGCTTACGACCCGTATCTGTTTGTCCGTGACGCTTACCTGCAGAATCGCCGGTACCTCATTGAAGACCGTTCAGCTGGTGACGATGAGGTGTTCGAGGACGATTTCGACGCTGACTTCTAGGCGCTTCTGCCTGTTGCAGTTCAGGACGATTCGCCCGCGGCGTCCCCGGCCAGTTCGGTGCGCAGGCGCTGAATCACCGCATCGATGCCGCGCGCTGAGATTTCTGCGTCAAACTGACTGCGGTAATTCTGTATATACGACACCCCGTCGATGCGCACGTCATACATTTGCCAACCCGCAGCACCATTGTTCCGCAAGGCATAGTTGATAGTTACGCTGTCACCATTATCCAGCGCGACCTGCGTGCGCACCAGCGCCTTGTTGCCATCGCTGGAAAATTTGGCATCCGGGTCAACCGATAAATTGCTCTGGTCAAAGCCAATCAAACCCTTGGAATAGGTGCGTACCAGGAAGCCATAAAACGCATCAATGAATGCTTCGCGCTGCTCCACCGAAGCCGCGGTCCAGTGCGTGCGCCCCAGTACCAGTTTGCTCGCATAATTGACGTCAAAACCGGGCAACAGGATGTCGCTGACCAGTGCGTATAGTTCGCCGGTGTTTTCGCTGTAATAGTCCTGCCGGCCCTGCAGCTTTTCGGCTAGCGCCGTGGCGCGGCTTTCAATCACTGCAGTCGGCGTTTCAACGGCAGCGTCGGTGGCCGACACAACAGGGGGAATGACCACCAGCAAGCTGGCGGCGATAGCTTTAACAAGTTTCATATAGGTCTTCCATCAACATATCTGTTGGACTGCGGAACGGTCCGTTTGTTGCAATGCGGACGCCGTTTTCAAGCCACTCTCCCGGCCGCGCGCAAAGTCTAGCAAACTCGCTCAATCCCAAGCAGGGCTTGATTTTCGCATATATTGGACTAAAATAGTCCTATTGTTAAATTACTGACTGCAAGACTGAAACCGGCAGGCTGAACCCAGTGCTGCGCATAAGCAAACTAACCGACTACGGCACCCTGATTCTGGTTCATCTGGCCAGTGTGGCGCCGAACAAGCCCTGCCCGGCCTCTGAAATAGCGGCCGGCACGGGCCTCGCTTTGCCCACCGTGCAGAAAGTCCTGAAAAAGCTGGCGCGCGGCAAGCTGGTGGTGTCGTCGCGCGGCGCCGACGGCGGTTACCGACTGGCGCGCGAACCGGATGCCATTGACGCAGCTGAGATACTTGATGTGCTTGAAGGCCCGCTGGCGATTACCGAATGCAGCCACGATGACAGCCACTGCGAACTGGAGTCAAACTGTCAGGTCGGTGGCGCGTGGCAGAAAATCAGCCGCGCGATTCGTGCCGCCATGACCGAAATTCGCCTGTCAGACCTGCGCAATCCGCCAACGGAGTTTCCGTTGCGGTACACCATACTCAGTGAAAGCGGCCACCTGGGCCGTACGGACAAGTGACCATGGCCAGCAAACAGCAAGACGTCAAAGAACTGGTTGAGCGCAAATACAAGCATGGCTTTGTTACCGATATTGAGTCGGAAACCCTGCCGCCGGGTATTGATGAAAGCGTTATCCACCACATATCCAGAATGAAAGGCGAGCCGCAGTTTATGCTCGACTGGCGGCTGAAGGCTTTCCGACTCTGGCAGGACATGCAGGAACCGGAATGGGCCAAACTGGAAATCGAGCCGATTGATTACCAGGCGATTTCCTACTATTCCGCCCCCAAGCGGGACAAAAATGCGCCCAAAAGCCTGGATGAAGTTGATCCGAAGCTGCTTGAGACCTATGACAAGCTCGGCATTCCGCTGCATGAGCGCGCGCGGCTGGCCGGCGTTGCCGTGGATGCCGTGTTTGACAGCGTTTCGGTAACCACCACCTTCAAGGAAAAACTGGCGGCAGCCGGTGTGATTTTCTGCTCCTTTTCAGAGGCGGTGCAGAATCACCCCGAGCTGGTGGAGCGCTATCTGGGCACAGTGGTACCGCAAAGGGACAATTTTTTTGCCGCACTGAACTCGGCGGTATTCACGGACGGTAGTTTCGTCTATGTGCCCAAGGGCGTGCGCTGCCCGATGGAGCTATCTACCTATTTCCGCATCAATGCGGCCAATACCGGCCAGTTCGAGCGCACGCTGATCATTGCCGACGAAGGCAGCCACGTCAGTTATCTGGAGGGCTGTACGGCCCCGCAGCGAGACGAGAATCAGTTGCACGCCGCGGTAGTGGAACTGATTGCCGAGCGAGATGCGGAAATCAAGTATTCCACTGTCCAGAACTGGTATCCGGGCGATGAAGATGGTCGCGGCGGCATCTACAACTTTGTGACCAAGCGCGGCGACTGCCGCGGTGATCACTCCAAAATCTCCTGGACTCAGGTGGAGGCCGGTTCTGCCATTACCTGGAAGTATCCGAGCTGCATATTGCGCGGCGCCGAATCAGTCGGCGAATTCTATTCGGTCGCGGTTACCAACAACCGTCAGCAGGCTGATACCGGCACCAAGATGATCCATATCGGGCGTGACACCCGCAGCACCATTATTTCCAAAGGCATCTCCGCCGGTCGCGCCCAGAATGCTTACCGCGGTCTGGTGCGCATGCTGCCTACCGCAGACAACGCACGCAATTACACTCAATGTGACTCGCTGCTGATGGGCAACCAGTGCGGCGCGCATACTTTTCCTTATATGGAAATCAAGAATCCTTCGGCGGTGGTGGAGCATGAAGCGACCACCTCAAAAATTGCCGATGACCAGTTGTTCTATTGCCGCCAGCGCGGGCTGTCGGAGGAAGATGCCGTCAACATGATTGTCAATGGCTTTTGCAGGGATGTGTTCCGGGAGCTGCCGATGGAGTTTGCGGTCGAAGCTCAGAACCTGATGAACGTTAGTCTCGAAGGCGCGGTCGGTTAGACCGGCATATCAAGCGGATAACGCAACATGCTTTTAAATATTGAAAACCTGCACGCATCAGTCGGCGGCACGGAAATTATCAAAGGCCTGAACCTGCAGATAAATCCCGGTGAGGTTCACGCCATCATGGGCCCCAACGGCTCCGGGAAAAGCACTCTGGCCCAAGCCCTTGCCGGTAAACCGGGCTATGAGATCACTGCGGGTGCCGTCAGTTACAAAGGCGAGAACCTGCTTGAACTCGAAGCTGACGAACGTGCACGTGCCGGCATCTTTCTGGGTTTTCAGTACCCGGTGGAAATCCCCGGCGTCAGTAATGTTTATTTGCTCAAGGCTGCGCTGAATGCCCGTCGCAAGGAAAGCGGACAGGATGAGATTGATTCGGTGGAGTTCATGCGCCTGGTGCGGGAGAAAGCGAAACTGATGCAGCTGGATCAGGCGTTTTTATCGCGCGGCGTCAACGAAGGCTTTTCGGGGGGCGAGAAAAAACGCAACGAGATTTTTCAGATGGCAGTGCTAGAGCCGGATCTTGCGATACTCGATGAAACCGACTCAGGCCTGGACATTGATGCGCTCAAAGTGGTTGCCAACGGCGTGAATGCCCAGCGTGACGGACAGCGATCATTTTTGCTTATCACCCACTACCAGCGTCTGCTTGACTACATACAGCCGGATTTCGTGCATGTGCTGGCCGGTGGACGAATCGTCAAATCCGGCAATCGTGATCTGGCGCTGGAACTGGAAGCCAACGGCTACGACGCGGTGCTGGCTGCTGCGGCCGGCTGAACTGCGCACGGCAGCCTGATTCCATGAACACTTCCACAATAAACGATGCCATCCGCGCAGCCTGGCAGGCCACCGGGCCGGATGAAGATGCGCTGCATGAAATGCGCCGCGAGGCTCTGGAACAGTTTCTGCGCACCGGCCTGCCGACCACCCGGCAGGAAAATTGGAAATACACCAACCTGAGCGGCCTTGCCGAACGGCTGGCAGATGATTTGCGCGGCGAGCCGACAGCACATCCTTCGCAGCAAAAAATGCTGTGCATTGCCGATGCCGTGCAGGTCACTTTTGTAGACGGTATATACCGGCCGGAACTGTCTGCCGCGGATGAACTGCCGCAAGGCGTGCAGTTGCATAGCCTCGCGGCATTGGCGGAACGCCAGCCTGCGCAGTTGCGTGAACTGTATGGTCGGCTCGCGGCATTTGCCGATTCGCCCATGGTCGCACTCAATTCTGCTTTCGCCGGGCAAGGCGCAGTGCTGGAAGTTGCCGACGGAGTGGAACTTGCCCGCCCGGTCTGCATAAGTTATCGCAGCGGCCGCAGTCATATCGCCGCGCAAACCCGCCTGCTGGTCAGCCTGGGAGCACGGGCCCGTGCAACGGTGGTGGAGCATTTTTGCAGCACGGACAGTGTGTTCGTGAACCCGGTCAGCGAATTGCATTGCGGCCCCGGCGCCCGGCTGGACTATTGCAGGTTGCAGGACGAACATCCGGAAACCTGGCACACGGCACTGCAATGTGCGGCACTTGCCGAAAACGCGAGCCTGCACACCACGCAGGTGGACATTGGCGCGGCACTGGCCCGCAACGAACTCAGGCTGAACCTGAATGGCCGCGGCGCGCATGTCGAGGCGCATGGCCTGTTTATGGCGGATACCGCGCGTCACGTGGATTCACGCATTGACGTCAATCACCTGGCGCCGGACACCAGTAGTCGTGAGCGCTACCGGGGTATTCTCGCCGGCCGGGCACGCGGCGTTTTCAACGGCCGCATTTACGTTGCTCAGGATGCCCAGAAAACCGTGGCCGAACTAACCAACCGCAATCTGTTGCTCAACAAACGTGCTGAAGTTAACAGCAAGCCGGAGCTGGAAATCTATGCGGATGACGTCAAGTGCGCCCATGGCTCTACTACCGGGCAACTGGATGCAAATTCGCTGTTCTACCTGCTCAGTCGCGGTGTCGACAGAAACACTGCGCGCAATATGCTGATCACCGCCTTTGCCGCCGAACTGCTGACAGATATGCGGATCCCTGAAATTGCTGCTCGCGCGCAGCAGGCGCTGGAAGCGCTGCACACCGACGGTGAAACAGGCGAATCATGAACGCGCTCAGTCATACCAGCAAACCCGATGCAGCACGCCTCGCGCTGGATGTCGAGCGCGTGCGCGTCGATTTCCCCATCCTGCATCAGCAGGTGCATGGCTGCCCGCTCGCATTTCTGGACAATGCCGCATCTGCGCAGCGGCCCCGACAGGTCACGGAAGCAATCAGTCATTACTATCATCATGACCATGCCAACGTGCACCGGGGTGTGCATACGCTGAGTCATCGCGCTACCGATGCATACGAAGGCGCGCGCGAAAAAGTACGCGGGTTTATCAATGCTGCCTCGACCAGCGAAATTGTCTTTACCCGCGGCACTACAGAGTCCATCAATCTGGTAGCCGCTACACTGGGCCAGAGTGTCCGGCCGGGCGATGAAATCCTGATCACCCACCTGGAGCATCATTCCAATATCGTGCCGTGGAAGCTGCTGTGTGAGCGCACCGGTGCGGTGCTGCGTGTGGCGCCCATTGACGCGGACGGCGCTGTGCGGCTGGACGAACTGCAGCAAATGATTGGTCCGCGAACACGGCTGGTAGCCGTTGCGCATGTTTCAAACGCGCTCGGCACGGTTAATCCGGTGAAGCGCATCGTCGAGTGGGCTCATGCAGCAGATGTGCCGGTGCTGCTTGACGGCGCCCAGGCAACCCTGCACGCTGCCGTTGACGTCCGTGAGCTCGACTGCGAGTTTTACGCTTTTTCCGGCCACAAAATGTGCGGCCCGACCGGCATCGGTGTGCTGTATGGCAAACAACACTGGCTGGAGAAACTGCCACCTTGGCAGGGCGGCGGCGAAATGATTCTCAGCGTCAGTTTTGCTGAAACGGTATACAACAAGCTGCCGTACAAATTTGAAGCCGGTACACCAAACATCGCCGGCGCCATCGGATTAGGCGCAGCTATCGACTACCTGTCCGAGATCGGACTGGCAAATATTGCAGCCTATGAATCCCGCCTCCTCGGCTACATGACTGATCGGCTCGCTGCTATTGACGGCCTGCGGCTGATCGGCACAGCGGAAGTAAAAGCCGGGGTACAGTCGTTCGTTATCGACGGTATTCATCCGCATGACCTGGGCACCGTGCTGGATCACAAGGGCGTTGCAATCCGCACCGGCCACCATTGCGCCATGCCGGTCATGGAGTTTTTCGGCGTGGCGGGAACTGCGCGAGCCTCGCTGGCGTTCTACAACACACAGTCTGAAATTGATCAGCTCATTGACGCCCTGCAGGTCGCCAGGGAGATTCTGTCGTGAACTCCGGGTTGCTGGATATCTACCGTCAGAAAGTGCTGGATCACAGTCGCAATCCGCACAATATGCGCCAACCGGCCCGGGCCGACCGGCAAGTTACAGGTTTTAACCCACTGTGCGGCGACAAGTTGACCGTGTTCCTTACGCTTGAAGGCAATATTATTAAAGATGTGGCTTTCGATGGCAGCGGCTGCGCTATTTCGCTGGCCGCGGCATCGATGATGACCGATGCGCTGCAAGGGCAGAGCGTGGATCGCGCCGGTGAACTGATTCAGGAAGTTCATGCCATGTTCGGCGAGGGCGCCGTGCCGCATGACCGCAGACTTGCAGATATGCGCGCACTGGAAAACGTGCGTGATTATCCATCCAGAATAAAATGCGCCACGCTGCCATGGACCGCAGTTCAGGCTGCGCTCGATGACAGCGGCAAACAGGTTTCAACCGAATAACTCCAACTCATACAGTAATTACGATGTTTTCCCAGGACAGTGAACCGGCCGTACTCAAACGTGATGTCACGGCCATTGTTGTGCCCGCCGGCATGGAAATTGAACTGCGTAAGGGCGCGCTGGTTTATATCACCCAGGCCATGGGCGGAAGTTTTACGATCTATCATGAAGGCAGCCTGTTCCGGGTAAGCGGCACAGACGCGGACGCCTTGGGCAAGGAACCCATGGAACCGCCGGTGCTGCCACAAAATGCCACTGATACCGAGTTCGAAGAAATTATCTGGGATCAACTGAGAACGGTGTTTGATCCCGAAATTCCGGTGAATATCGTCGACCTCGGCCTGATCTATGGCTTTGACGTGGAAAAAACTGCCGCAGGCCAGCGTCAGGTAATGGTGCATATGACCCTGACCGCTCCGGGTTGTGGCATGGGCGAAATACTGGTGGAAGATGTACGCGATAAAATCGCGATTATTCCCACGGTTGAATCAGCCGAAGTGGAACTGGTTTTCGATCCGCCCTGGAGCCGCGAAATGATGACCGAAGCCGCCCTGCTGGAACTGGGGATGATGTAGCTGACATGACTGTCAGACGTCTGGGCCTGCTGCGCCATGCAAAATCAAGCTGGGATCATCCTGCGCTGGCGGATTTCGAGCGCCCTCTTAACAAACGCGGCCTGCGGGACGCACCGCGGATGGGAACTTTGCTGGCCGAGCGTGGCGTAAAACCCGCGGCTATTGTTTCCAGTTCAGCCTTGCGTGCGCGTACTACTGCAGAACTCGTGGCAGGCAAGCTGAGCATAGCCGACACCGATCTGCGCCTGTCAAAAAATCTCTATCACGCATCTGCGCAAACGATGCTGAACGTATTGGACCAACTGGCAGGCAACGACGGCGAAATCATTCTGGTCGGGCATAATCCGGGCATAACTGAGCTGGCGAACCGCATTGCTGACGCCAGCATCGACAACCTGCCGACAGCGGCGTTTTTCTATATCGAGGCGGACATCGCGCAATGGTCAGACCTGCCTGACCGGCCGGGCCGGCTGCTGTTTTTTGCCACTCCCCGGGATGACCTGAGCTAACGGATCTCGCACAGGCAATGGTAGTAAATGCCGCGCGGATCATTCCATTGCTGTGACAGCATGGCTGTATCGGCAGCACTGGCAAGTTGCTGCCACAGCCGCGACAGCCAGGCCGCCTCACCCCCGGCGAAGGAAATCAGCTGGTCCAGCATACGCAGATACTGCATCAGCAACTGCTCGGCAAAACTCAGCTTCTCGGCCACGTAAACAACGTCCCAGCTGCCTGATGCCAAACCCGCCCTGGTCGCGGCTGCTTCAATCGCCTCATCGACGCCGCCTATCCGGTCAATGAGCCCGAGTTCATAGGCATCCAGGCCTGTCCAGATGCGGCCGCGGGCCAATTCATCGACCCGCTCACGACTCATGTCACGGTGTTCGGCGACCTTGTCAATGAACACGTCATAGGCAGAACGAACGCTGATATCCAGCAGGCGCCTGCCCTCGTCGCCGAGCTGCATGGCAGGGTTCAGCTGGCCGGCCAGCTCCGTGGTACCAAATCCGTCGACGCTGACGCCGATTGACTCAAGGCTGCGCTGAAAAGTCGGGTAAATTGCACCAACACCAATAGAGCCTGATATCGTTGTCTCGGCCGCCCAGATTTCGTCCGCACCCATGGCAATGTAATAGCCGCCGGACGCTGCCACGCTGCTCATGGATGCCACCAGTGGTTTGCCGGCCGCCTGCAGGGCCTGCAACTGATCCAGCACGACCTCGGAAGCAAACATACTGCCACCAGGGCTGTCTATCTGCAGCACCACGGCAGCGATAGTCTCATCCCGGGTGGCCTGCCGGATCAGACGGGCCAGGCTCAAACCGCCAATGCTGCCCGGCGGTGCTTCGCCATCAACGATGGTTCCCGATGCAACGATTACGCCGATATCGGTACCTTGATTGACCCCGCTCCGGTTGTCGAAATCGGTGGCCAGCAGATAGCTGCGGTGATCGATATGGGCGTAGGTATCGGCCCGGTCCGCATCCACGCCAACCAGCTCCTGCATGTACTGACGAAATTCCTGGTGACTCTTGAGCCCGTCTACCAGACCTGCATCAACAGCCGCCTGCGCGGCATTGCCACCGGCCGCTTTTAATACGTCAGCAGCATTATTTACGTAGCGGCTGAAATCATCCTGGCTGACGCCGCGGGCGCGGCTGACATCGGCCTGGTATGCAGCCCACAATTGTTCCAGCCAACGGCGTGCGCTCTGCTTGTCTTCGTCCGACATGTTATTGCGCTCAAACGGCTCGACAAAAGATTTGTACTCGCCGACCCGGAACACGTTGACATCAACATTGAGCTTGTCGATAGCTTCAGCAAAATAGGTTTTGAAATAGCCGAACCCTTCGATCAGCACAAAACCAAAGTCATGCATATAGACTTCGTCCGCATTGGCGACAAAGTAATACTGGCTCTGGTTGTAACTGTCGGCCATAGCAATGACGGGCTTGCCGCTGGCCTTAAACTCGGTCACAGCAGCAGCAATGGTTTGCTGTTTGCTCAGCCCGCCGCCGGCCAGATAGTCGGGGGCCAGCACCACCGCTTTGATGCGGTCGTCTTCCGCAGCCCGGCGCAGACTTTCGACCACGTCGCGCACCACCGTCTGGGTAGGCGCCTGCCGCGCCTGCAGCAGGGCCTGCCCCAGTGATTCGCCCTCACGTTGCTCGACCAGCAAACCGTCGGGGGCAATAATCAGTGCGGCGCTCTCCGGCACTGTGATAGTGGCGCCGCCCATCCCGGCAAAGACCGCAAACAGAAACACCACAATGAAGAGAAAGAAGATAACCTGGATGGCTTTGACCAGCCGTTCCAGAAATTTCCAAACGTAACCAAAAAAACGCACCAAAACGTCACCTTCCTGCGTATTGACCCGCGACGTGAATTTTATTCAGTGTAACTGATTCTGTAGATTGCGCCGCGATAGTCATCGCTCAACAGCACTGACCCGTCGGGTGCCGGCAATAAAGCCACCGGCCGGCCGAAAACCTCACCGTCGCGCAACCAGCCCGAGGCAAATACCTCGTAACCCCGCGCCTGTCGAAAATCCGTGGACAATGGCACGAAGCTGACGCGATAGCCGATCTTTTCGCTGCGATCCCAAGAGCCATGCTCGGCTATGAGCACCTGACCCCGATACTGTCCGGGAAACATATCGCCGTCGTAGATCAGCATGCCCAGCGGCGCCACGTGAGGCCCGAGCTCCTGTGCCGGCGGGACCGAATCCTCGCAGCTACCGAGCGCTGCAAGCTCCGCCTGAGGCTCAACGATGTCGCGACCGTGACAGAATGGAAAACCGAAATGGGCGCCCTCTGCGGCAACTCGATTAAGCTCGCCGGGCGGCATGTTGTCGCCCATGCGATCACGGTTATTGTCGGTAAACCAGAGCTCGCCGGTTTGCGGATGCCAGGCGAAACCGACCGAATTGCGAATGCCGCGCGCCACGACCTGCTGATCGCTGCCATCGGCATTCATGCGCACAATTACTCCCTGCCCTGGTTCGTCGCATACATTGCACGGTGCGCCAATGGTCATATACAGCTTGCCATCGGGACCAAACGCAATGTATTTCCATGCATGCAGGCCACGCCCGGGAAGGTCATCCCGTATCACTACCGGCTCCGGCGGATTGTCGAGCTGTTTCTCGATGTCCGGATACTTGATCAGCCGCTTGCGTTCGGCCACATACAAATCGCCTTTGTGAAACGCGACGCCGGTCGGCATTTTGAGTTTTTCGCCCAGCGTAACCACGGTGGGGCTTGCAGACCCCAGACCGCTGACCGCATAAACCTTTCCCTTGGACATTGTGCCGACAAACAGCGTGCCCTGCTCGCCCCAGCTCATGGCCCGGGCGTTCGGCAATTCGACTAGCTGCTCGATACGAAAACCGTCCGGCAAATTCACTGCGGTGGCAGGATCGAAATCCTGCGCTATAGACATCGCCGGAACGACAAGCGCCGCGCTTAACAGTGATGCCCTGAACAGCGAAATCGAAATGCGCATAATTGCCTCCAGACTCAAACTAATCGACCAGCAGCAACGACAGACCCGGCCAGAATGTAATGATAATAACCGTGACACCGAGAATCAGCAGAAACGGCACAGCGGCAGAATAGACCTGCATGATAGGTCGGTTGAAGCGGTGCCCGGCAATAAACAGGTTCAGGCCGACCGGCGGTGTCAGATAACCCAGCTGCATGGTGGCAAGAAATATCATGCCGAGATGCACGGGCTCCACGCCGAATTCTGCCGCCACCGGCAGTATCAGCGGCACAACCAGCACCAGCGCTGAAAATATATCCAGAAACGCGCCCAGTGCCAGCAGGAACAGCAGCAGCAGCCACAGGAACCCGGTGCGGCTGTCGACCAGATCACCGACCATGGCGATCAGTTGCTGCGGGACTTCCATATCAATGACATAGTTGGTTGACGCCAGCGAAGCGCCAAGAATAAGCAGAATTCCCCCAACCAGCACCATGGACTCGCGCAAAATTCCGGGCAGAGCGTGCCAGGCGATCTCTCGCCGAATCAGCACTTCGACCAACACTACATATACTGCTGTTACAGCGGCCGCTTCGGAAACTGCCAGCAAGCCGGAATAGATGCCGCCAAGCACCACCACCGGCAACGGCAATTCCCAGCCGGCGGCCAGCAGCGCGCGGCCGACCTCCCGCCAGCTGAAATCGCTTAATGCGGAACGGTTGTCGCGATTCAGGAAGAACGCGTACAGTGACAATGCTGCCAGCATCAGCATGCCTGGCAGCACACCGGCCAGAAACAGGTCATCAATGCTGACTTCGGCCACCACGCCGTAAAGGATTAAGGGCAACGACGGCGCAAATAACAACCCAAGACTGCCGCCGGCTGTTACCAGCCCGAGGTTGAAACGGTCGCTATAGCCATCCTGTGCCAGCGCCGGGAACAGAATCGCGCCCAGCGCTATGATAGTAACGCCGGATGCACCGGTGAACGCCGTAAACAGGGCGCAGGCAACTATACTTACGATGGCCAGCCCGCCAGGCATCCAGCCCAGCAAAGCCCGCGTCACGCGCACCAGGCGGTCCGGCGCCCTGCTCTCGCTGAGCACGTAGCCGGCGAAGGTAAACAAAGGTATGGCCAGCAAAATGGGCATTTCCGCAATGCCATAGATTTCGATCGGCACGACCACACCCAGTTGCGGGTCCAGTGCCACAAAACTCAGCAGGGCGCCGGCCGCAATCACCGCAAACAAAGGCGCACCCAGCAGCGCCAGCAGCACCAATACGACAGCAGCAAGTGTCATCATGCTGGTGGCCTGCCGTTTAATTGCCACATGCGCCGGACCACCCAGACCAGATAGCGCCAGCCCATCAGAAAAAAGGCCACCGGCAGCACCATTTGCAGCACCCAGGCCGGTTGATCAATCAGCAGCTTGTCACCGTCTTCCATGGCCAGCCGCACCATTCCCCAGCTAAACCAGGACAGTGCAAAACACACAATTCCGGCAAACAATTCAACCAGCAGTTTCGCCGCTATTTGCAGGTAGGGCGGCAGAAAGCGTGATAAGACATCAATGGAAATATGCCGGTCTTCGCGGGCGGCGGCGACGCCGGCCACCATAGCGATCCACAGCACCATCAGGCGCACCGCTTCGTCACCCCACAGCAACGAACCAAAGCCAAAATCGCGCAGAAAAATCTGGGTGCAGGCCAGTACCGTCATTCCGGCCAGCAACAAACCCAGCAGCAGGTTCTCGAGGAAACGCCCGGCCCTGTCAGCCCATTCAAGCATTGCGCCGCGTGCCCGGCCCCAAACTACTGACTGACCGCGGCGACGTCGCCTGCAGCACTCTGGCCGGCACGGAATTTAGCCAGTGCTGCCTGCATATCCGCATACAACGACTTATCCACGGCGTTGCTGCCCCAGATCTCGCTATTAGTGGCTTCGGCCACGCCGCGCCAGTACGGAACGTCTTCCGCCTTGGAGCGCGACGGCTGAATGCCATTGGCAAGCAACGCATCATAGGCATCAATGTTGTCACGGCGGTTGGTCTTGTCCAGTTCC
>JAUIEY010000018.1 GCA_030429685.1 Gammaproteobacteria bacterium | reverse complement strand
ACGCCTGGCTGGGACTGGCCATGCTGGCGCTGTTTGTTGCCTGGCATGCCGGCACTTCGCCCACTGCCCGGGCTGATTTTTTGCTCGCCTGCGTGGCAGTTTGCTTTGGCCTGCTGCTGGACACGCTGTATGTGCAGGCAGGCCTGATTGCCTACCGTGGTGAGTTGCTCTGGAATGGTGCGGCACCGCTGTGGATTCTCGCCCTGTGGGCAAACTTTGCGCTCACCATGAACGGCTGCCTCGGCTGGTTGCGCGAACGCCGCATGCTGGCAGCAGCGCTGGCGTTCGTTTGCGGCCCGCTTTCCTATTACGGTGGCATCGCGCTGGGAACAGCCGAAGTTACGGGTGACCGCATCGTGTTGTTCGGCGCTATTGGTCTGGCCTGGGCGCTGGCGGTGCCCGCGCTGCTGACCCTGGCGGCAAAATTTTCCGCCAGCCTGCATCCTGAAATTCAGCCTGCCTGATACCGACTCACCGAACCACGGCGGCAAGCTCCTTGCTAGACTGCGCACTCCATTATCCAGAGTGCGCCCATGCGACCCCGCCACAACAGTCAGATAGCGCTCGCCTACCAGGAGCTGCAACCCGGTGACATCATTGATGCGGTCGAATCCGTAGGTTACCGCTGTGACGGCAGACTGCTTGCCCTGAACAGCTACGAAAATCGTGTCTACCAGGTCGGCACCGAGGACAACGGCAATATCGTCGCCAAGTTCTACCGGCCGGGTCGCTGGAGCGATGCAGCCATTCTGGAGGAGCATGCCTTCAGTCTGGAACTGGCCGACGATGAACTACCGGTCGTGCCGCCGCTGGCGGCAGGCGGCGAAACGCTGCACCGGCGCGGCGAATTTCGCTTTGCGCTGTTCGCCTGCCGCGGCGGTCGTGCGCCTGACCTGGACGATCTCGATTTGCTCGCGCAGTTGGGCCGGCTGGTCGGCCGCATGCATATACACGGAGAAACCGCGGACTTCAGTGCACGCCCGACGCTGGATATTGACAGCTTCGGGCGGGACTCGGCGGACTGGCTACTGGAGCAGAACTTTATTCCGGCCGACATTCGCAATGCCTATCAAAGCCTGAGCAATGATCTGCTGCAGCAGGTCGAATATTGCTTCGACCGCGCCGGGCATCCTGCCAACCTGCGGCTGCATGGCGACTTTCATCCCGGCAATGTGCTGGTAACCGATGAACAATTGCATATCGTGGACCTCGACGACGCCAGAATGGGTCCTGCTGTGCAGGACATCTGGATGTTTTTATCGGGCGACCGCAGCGAACAGACTCCGCAACTCAATGAAATACTGGCGGGCTACACGCAGTTTTTCGAGTTTGATGCCCGCGAACTGCATCTGATCGAAGCGCTGCGCACCCTGCGCATCATGCACTATGCAGCATGGCTGGGCCGCCGCTGGGAAGACCCGGCATTCAAACGCGCCTTTCCGTGGTTCAACAGCGGCCGCTACTGGGATGAACATGTGCTCGCACTGCGCGAACAACTGGCGCTGATGCAGGAAGAGCCGCTGCACTGGGCCGGCTGACCGGCTTTACTCGGCAGCGATATATTCGGTATAGGCCGGTTCCCACATGGCGGCCTTAATACAGCCTTCAATGTCGCTGTGCTCGGCTGTTGCTATGCCCTCGGCGGCAGCCTGCCGCATGACCGCTGCCGCCACCGCGGCGGCGACTTCCCGCAGCCGGGAAATTGACGGGAACAGCAACCCCCGCTGCAGTTCGGCATCGGTTACAACGCCGGCCAATGCCTGCGCGGATGCGCTTATCATGGCGTCGCTGATGGTAGTGGCTTCACTGAGCAGGGCGCCCAGCCCTATACCGGGGAATATAAACACGTTGTTGCCCTGACCGATCTCAACGCGCCGGTTATTTATTTCGACGGGCTCAAACGGGCTGCCGGTCGCAACCAGCGCGCGGCCATCCGACCAGCGCAACACATCCGCCGGGGTCGCTTCGGAAATTTCAGTGGGATTTGAAAATGGCAACACTACCGGTTGCTCGCAATGCGCGGCCATGGAGCGAATAATTTCCTCGCCGAATGCGCCCGCCTGACCGGATGCGCCGATCAGTACCGTCGGGCGAAAAGCCCCCACCACCGCAGCCAGGTCGCGACCGTCCGGGTCCGCCAATCCCAGTTCCGCAGCAGCGGCTGCCGGCCAGGCCATGTCGCGCTTGTAGGCGTCACGAATATCCCGGTCATCGACCAGCATGCCACGACTGTCCAGTACCGCGATCTTCTGCCGGATAGCTGAACCTTCCAGCCCGTCCAGTGCCAGCCCTGCATGTATCTGCCGGTATATTCCCAGTCCTGCAGCGCCGGCGCCATAAATCAGCACGCGCTGGTCAGCCAGTGAGTCGCCCCTGACCCGGCAGGCACTGTAAATCCCCGCCAGTGCCACCGCGCCGGTGCCCTGAATATCATCGTTAAATGACGGTACGCTGTTGCGGAAGCGGTCGAGAATTGCGAGCGCATTGTTCTTACTGAAATCTTCCCACTGCAGCAATGTGCCCGGGTAACATTCCGCCACGGTAGCAACGAACTCAGCTACCAGTTCCTCATATGCAGTGCCGCGCAGACGTGGCTGGCGCCAACCCAGGTACAGCGGATCATCCAGCAGGGTCTGGTTGTCGGTGCCGACATCAAGACTGACCGGCAACACCGACGCCGGGTGTATACCCGCACATGCGGTATACAACGCAAGTTTGCCGACAGAAATAGCCATGCCGCCCGCGCCCTGATCACCGATGCCCAGGATGGCTTCGTTGTCGGTCACCACCATCAGCGCCACAAAGCGCCGGCGCACCGCATTCTGCATCACTTCGCGAATCCGCCCGCGCATGTCCGGCGTGATCCAAAGCCCGCGACCGCGCTCAAACACATGACTGAAATTGCTGGTTGCCAGGCCGACCGTGGGCGTATAGACAATGGGCATGAACTCTTCAAGGTTCTCCCACAGGACTCGGTGAAACAGTTGCTCGTTGCGATCCTGCAACGCGGCCAGGGCCACGTATTTGTCGAGTGAGCGACGAATGCGGTGAATACGGGGATAAACGCGCCGTGCCTGTTCCTCGATGGTGTTCACCTGGGTCGGCAGAATGCCTTCCAGCCCGAGTGCGCGACGCTCGGCAGCAGTAAAGGCCGAACTCTTGTTCAGCATGGGGCTTTGCACCAGCTCACTGCCGCGCAAACGCACCGGCAGCGGTGCCCGATAATCCCACGGAAATTTAAGTTTCAGCACCCTGCAGGTTCCTGACCGTTATGCAACAAGTGTACGCGTGCCCCGCGGCAAATTGAATCGCCGGCTTGCGGCGCTTGTGGCATGCTTGCTGCCGGCGCAGTACAGCGGAATCTATGAAGCAGCTAACCGACATTCGCATGGTCACGCATTGCGTGACCGATCTGGAAACCGAAATCGATACCTGGTCGGGGTATCTAGGCTACACGCTGCAGGATCGCGGCAGGCTGTCGGCGGAACTGTGCAGCGCCTGGGGGGCAGCTGCGGAAATCGGCAGCAGCTATGCCGTAATGGCTCCGGCCAGCGGCGCGCCCGTCTACATTCGTTTCATCGCGACCGGTGCGCGCAGCGGCTACTGGCCACCGGTAACCTGGGGCTGGAATGCCACCGAAATACTGGTCGAAGACCCTGACCGGCTGGCCAGCCGACTCGAAACATCGCCGATTCGCCGCTTTGGCGGACCACTGGACCTCTACCCCGGTGCCAAGGCGCCCCGCGCCATCCAGACGCTGGGGCCGTCCGGTGCCATGCTCTATTTCACGCGTCTGCTGCCAGGTGGCAGCCGCTATGGTCTGCACGGTGCCAGGGCCCCGGTGGATCGCATCTTTAACGTGATACTGGGCGGACCGTCGCTCAGTGAACTGCGCGAATTTTATGCTCTTACCATGGGCCTGCGGGTCAGCGACCCGATGGGTTTTGTCGGCACTCTGGCGGCCGAAGCCTGCGGTGAACCGCCGGAAACCGAATTCCCTATCTGTGTTGCGCCGGTGCGCGCGCGTAACTCCATTCTCGAACTGGATGAATACCCGCAAAACTCGGCGCCGCGTGAACGCGCTGCTGATTGTATTCCCGGTGGCATGAGCATGGTGGCTTTTGAGACGCCATCGCTGTCCGGTTTTCCGGTGCCATTGCGTCAGGCACCGGTCGCGATTGACGCTTTTCCCTACGCCGGCAGACGCGTGGCTGTTGCCGAGGGGCCGGCCGGCGAATGGCTGGAGCTTATCGAAACGGTTTGATTCAGGATGCCAGACTTTGCCGTGATTCGCGCTTGCGGTCGCTTTCGCTTAATACCTTCTTGCGGATACGAATACTGCGCGGCGTGACTTCCACCAGTTCATCGTCATCAATGAATTCCAGCGCCTGCTCCAGGCTATAACGCTCCGGCGGCGTCAGGATCAGGTTCTCATCCGAGCCGGCAGCCCGGATATTTGTCAGCTGCTTGGCCTTGGTCGGATTGACGACCAGGTCGTTGCCACGGCTATGGATACCCACAACCATGCCTTCGTAAACCTCTTCGCCATGGCCGATGAACAGGCGGCCGCGTTCCTGCAGATTAAACAATGCGTAGGCCAGCGCCTTGCCCTGCACATTGGAAATCAGCACGCCATTGACGCGCTGGCCGATTTCGCCACTCACGGCGCGATCGTATTTTTCGAAAATGTTGTACAACAGGCCGGTTCCCGCGGTGGCTGTCAGGTATTCAGTACGAAAGCCGATTAAGCCGCGCGCCGGTATACGGTAATCGATGCGAATACGGCCACGACCGTCTGCCTGCATATGCTGCAACTGACCTTTGCGCTCAGCCAGTCGCTCCATAACACCACCCTGATACTGTTCTTCCAGATCGACGGTAAGCAGTTCCCACGGCTCGCACATTACGCCGTCAATTTCCTGCCGAATGACCTCCGGTCGTGACACGGCCAGTTCGAACCCCTCACGACGCATGTTTTCTATCAGCACTGACAAATGCAGTTCGCCGCGGCCGGACACCCGGAACTTGTCCGGGTCATCGGTATCCTCAACGCGCAGGGCGACATTGTGCTTGAGTTCTTTATGGAGCCGTTCGCGAATCTGCCGACTGGTCAGAAACTTGCCGTCACGCCCGGCAAACGGTGACTTGTTGACCTGAAAGGTCATGCTGATGGTGGGCTCGTCCACTGTCAGCGGCGGCAATGCCTCGGGGTGCCCACGGTCACACAGCGTATCCGAAATATCGAGCTGCTCGATGCCGCTGAACATGACGATATCGCCGGCGGTAGCGCTGTCGAGGCTGACGCGTTCCAGGCCATTAAAACCATAGAGTTCCAGTACACGGCCATTGCGCTGCCGCTGCTGCGCATCGACGACAGTCACCGCGGTATTGGGCAACAGACTGCCGCGGGTGACACGACCGATGCCGATCACTCCCACGTACGGGTCATAATCCAGACTCGAAACCTGCAATTGCAGCGGCCCTTCGGCATCAACCTGAGGCGGCGCCACATGCGCGATGATGGCGTCAAACAGCGGCGCCATGTCGCCCTCGCGCACATTGCTGTCGGCAGCGGCAAACCCGCCCAGGGCGGATGCGTAGATAACCGGAAAATCCAGTTGTTCGTCGCTGGCGCCCAGGTTATCGAACAAATCGAAAGTCTGATCCAGCACCCAGTCAGGCCGGGCTCCGTCACGATCGATCTTGTTGATTACCACCAGCGGCTTGAGCCCCGCCGCGAAGGCTTTCTGGGTTACAAAGCGGGTCTGCGGCATCGGGCCTTCAACGGCATCCACCAGCAACAGCACACTGTCCACCATGGACATGACACGCTCCACCTCACCGCCGAAATCGGCGTGCCCGGGGGTATCAACAATATTGATGCGGTAGTCACCCCGCACAATGGACGTGTTTTTGGCGAGAATGGTAATGCCGCGCTCGCGCTCCAGATCGTTGGAGTCCATCGCACGTTCCTGCAGCTCAACGCGCTCGCCCAGTGTGTCGGACTGCCGCAGCAGCTGATCCACCAGGGTGGTTTTGCCATGATCGACGTGCGCGATGATGGCGATATTGCGAAGCTTTTCGACGTTGGACATGAGCAAAGACCGGACCCACAGGGCGGGCAAAACGGCGCGCATTATAGTGGAGTCAAATGACCAGCGATAGTCGCCTGACCCGGCATTTCCCCCAAGCACCGCTTGCCTGAGCGGTTGGCCGGTTCCAAAATAGCCGCCCATGAGCCTGGTCCGCCTCGACGCAATATCACTGCAATTCGGTGAGCAAACTATCCTGCGGGAAGCTTCGATGAGCATCGAGCCCGGCGAGCGCGTGTGCCTGATTGGCCGTAACGGCGCCGGCAAGACCACCCTGTTGCGCATCCTGACGGGGGAACAGGACATCGACGATGGCGAAATTACTTTGCAGGCGGATCTGGGTATCAGCCAGTTGCAGCAGACGCTGCCGGACAGCCTGCAGCAAACCGTGCGGGAAACCGTGGCCGAAGGCCTCGCCGATATCAGCCGGCTTGGTGAGGAATACCGGCGGCGTTCCGCGGGCAACCCGAGCCGCAGCGAGCTACGTGAACTCGAAAAACTGCAGCACCAGATTGACGCGCGCGGCGGCTGGAACGTGGATCAGCAGGTGGACAAAATCATCACCGAGCTGGGACTGCCCGAACACAAGACCCTGGGCGAACTGTCCGGTGGCTGGCGTCGCCGCGTTGCTCTGGCACGGGCTTTGGTATCGCAACCCGACCTGTTGCTGCTCGATGAGCCGACCAATCATCTCGATTTGACAACGATCAGCTGGCTGGAAGACCGGATATTTCACTGGCCCGGCGCTGTGCTGTTTATCACTCATGACCGCTCATTCCTGCAACGGCTGGCAACCCATATCGTCGAACTGGACCGCACCCGTCTTATCAGCTGGGACTGCGACTACCAGACCTTCCTGCGCCGGCGAGAACAGGCTGACAAAGCCGAACATGACGCGAATCAGCGCTTTGACAAAAAACTGGCCGAAGAGGAAGCCTGGATCCGTCAGGGCATCAAGGCACGCCGGACCCGCAATGAAGGACGGGTCCGGGCGTTGCAGGCAATGCGCGAAGAACATGGCGCGCGCATCAAACGCGAACGAGGTGCCCATATTGCGATTGATGAAGCCGATGAATCCGGCCGCAAGATCGTGCGCATGCGCAACGTGAGCTATAGCTATGGGGATGAAACGGTCATCAACAGCCTGACCCTGACCGTGCAGCGCGGTGAGCGCATCGGACTTGTCGGCAATAACGGCGTGGGGAAAAGCACGCTGTTGCGGTTGATGCTCGGGGAACTGCAGCCTCAGGAAGGCACCATAAAAATCGGCACCAACCTGGAAACCGCCTATTTTGATCAGTTGCGCCGGGAGCTCGATCCGCACCGGACCGTAGCAGACATCGTTGGCGACGGCCGCGACTACATTACCATCAACGGCAAACAGCGCCATGTGGTCGGTTATCTGCGCGGCTTTCTGTTTTCGGCCAAACGGGCAATGTCGCCGGCCGGTATCCTTTCCGGTGGCGAGCGCAATCGCGTGCTGCTGGCACGCCTGTTCACCCGCTCCAGCAACCTGCTGGTACTCGACGAACCCACCAACGACCTCGACGTGGAAACGCTCGAGGTACTGGAGCAAAAGCTGGTCGAATACAACGGCACACTAATTGTCGTCAGTCACGACAGAATGTTTCTCGATAACGTGGCGACCAGCATTCTGGTGTTTGAAGATGATGGCAAGGTGCACCGCTACCCGGGCGGCTACAGCGACTGGCTACGCCGCGGCCACCATCTTGCCGAAATGGATGACCCGGACAACCGGCAGCGTAAATCCGGCCGCGCCGCAGATCGCAAGGCAAGCCGGCAACCGCAGAAACTCAGTTACAAGCAGCAGCGCGAACTGGACGAATTGCCGGAGGCCATCGCCGCCCTGGAGGCGCGCGTTGCGGAGTTGCAGGCGGAATGCAGCGCCGCTGACTTTTACAGTCAGGACTATGAACACACCAAAGCGATACTGGATACGCTGACTGAAACGCAGCTTGAACTGGATGAAAAAACCGAGCGCTGGCTGTCACTCGAGGAATTACAGCAGGACTATCTGCGGTCGCGCGCCGCAAGCCCCTGATCCGGCATCAGAAATTACAGCAACCGGCAGCCGACGCAGTCAACCGTCTGTCTCTTCCAGACTCTTGTAGGCCATCGAACCCCGGCGCTTGCCTCCCCAGCGGACACCCGGACGACCGTTATATTCTCTTACCGGTTCAAACTGCACCACGAGATTACCTTTGCGCACAGCGCTGTTGGCCTCAGCCGCAGAAATTTCTTCCGCGGTGGCTTCACGCATACCGAGAATGCGACCACCCTTCCACGAACGCTGTGATTTCTGCTTGTGCAGGGCGACGTATTCCGCGGCCTGTTCTTCCTGATCGAGAGTCCACAACAGACTCTCCAGGTGCCCTTCCGGCGCCTGGTGCAAACCGGGTCCTTTTTCAATCAAGTGCAAAATCTTCACGACTTGCCTCCGGTTACACGCAAAGACAGTATTGCAGCCCGCAGCGCTCAAGTCTTGACGCGGTGTGTCAATCGCCGGGACGGTTTTTTCTCCAGATCAGACACTGGTTGTTGGCCGGCATGGCAATGTCTGCACAAAAGCGCAGGCCGGCCTGCCCGGCGACCTCTTTGACCCATTCAAAATCGCGCACGCCGCGCTGCGGGTCACTTGACTTCAGCCAGCCATCGAATCGCGCATTACTCGGCGTAGTGAACTCGCCGTTGTATTTGAACGGCCCGTAGACAATCAATATCCCGTCAGGCTGCAGCACACGACCGCAGCCGTAAAGCATGTCCCGGCCCGCCGCCGAACTCATATAATGCATAGTATTGGCCGAAAATACGGCGGCATAACGGGACTCGGACCACGGCCCGCTGCGCACATCAAGTTCCAGTGCAGCAGCCAGATTGGCGGGCGCTTCCGCCGCCAGTCGCGCCCGCAAACCCGGCAAAAAGTCGCCGGTATCACTGGGCTGCCAGCGCAAGCCCGGGAACTGTCGCGCAAAAAACACCGCATGCTGGCCGCTGCCGCTGCCAATCTCCAGCACCTCGCCGCGCACCGGCAAATGCTCGCGCAACACTTCCAGTATGGGCGCTTTGTTGCGTTCACACGCTTCGGAATACGGTAGCGACGGGTCACCGGCATCATTCATTGTCGACATTGCAACACTTTTCTGCCAATTTCGGGACTTACAAGCATAGCGATACGGAAAGCCATCAGTGAAACAACTTTTGCCTGCCCTGCTACTTGGCGGACTGGCCGCAACCGTCGCCGGCGCCACAGAGGAATTCGCCGCGGATGACTTGCGCGCAGAAAAGCTGGCCGATCTGCCGCTGTGGGAATTGCGCTTTGCCGGCTTCGGTCGCTACGGCCAGTCATACCCGGCGTCCGAGGAGTCGCAAACCGACATCGTGCCGCTGCCGTTTCCAATCTACCGGGGTCAGTTCCTGCGTATTGGCGACGACACTGACAAGCCAGTCAGGACACGGTTGTTCCGGCGTGACCGGGTAAAGATTGATCTGGATTTCGGCCTCAATTTTCCGGTCGACAGCGACGATGTTGATGCTCGTACCGGCATGCCGGACCTCGATCTGCTGGCCGAGGTCGGACCGGAACTGGAACTGCAATTCATTCGTGGACTCATGGGGGGCGAGACATTTCTGGCGCTGCAGGCGCGCGGCGCATGGTCTTTTGACGGGCTGGATCCGGACTGGCGCGGCGCGGTGCTGTCGGTCGAGCTGAAACACAAACTGCCGATATTCACGCCCAAAACCGAACTGCTGACGCGGGTCACCCCTGAATTTGCCAGCCAGGACTACATGGATTTTTTCTATGGCGTGGATGCCGCCTATGCAACACTTGCCAGACCGGCTTATAAGGCTGAGTCGGGCTACCTGGGGACGCGCCTGTCGTTAGTGCTGAAACATGAATTCAGCCCGACAGTGGAATTTCGCAGCGGCCTGAAGTTTGGTTTCTATCAGGGCGCGGCCAACGATAACAGTCCGCTGTTTACGGACAAGACTACCAGCGGCTTCTTCGCCGCTGTGCTGTGGAAATTCTGGGAAAGCAAACGGCGCGCCAATCGCTAATGATCAGCGCGCACTGGCTCGACCCGGATTGCCCGGAAACTGCGCCACTCCGGAAAGTGAGTTTTTCTGCCCGATACTGTTGCGCGCGACGATTTCACGCTTCACGGTACTGTACTTCACCACGTCGCCGGAAAAGAAATTACCGACAATAACGTGCTCGTTGTCGATGCCGGGCGCGAGAGCTGCCCAGCCCATGCCGCCAAGCGCATGTTTCTCAAGCACTGTGCCGGTATCCTGATCCAGCACCACGAACCCAAGATTGGTGGATATAAGCAAGCGGCCATCGGGACGCTCAACCATAACCAGCAACATGGGAATGCCCTCAGCCGGATCTGTCACTTTCAGGTCGGGCAGTTGCCGGTTGTTGGCAAGATCAAACTGCATCACCCGGTTGCCATTTTCTGAAATGTAGATCATGCGTTTGCCGCCATCGGCGAGCACCATGCTGGTGATAGCCAGAAATGGTGGCATGGGGTGGTAGTCGGTTTCAAAATGCGCCAATTCATTGCCGTTACGGTCGTACTGGAAGATCCAGCCATCGCCGATCACGTCGCGGCCAGGCAGCTTGCGAAAAGTAGTGGTCAGGCTGCCGCCGGCACGGTCGCTGGTGCCGGCCAGATGCTCGCCAAAATAGAGCGTGCCGTCAGGTGCAAATACCACACTGCTGAAAGCCCGGTCTGACCATTTGCGGTAGGGAACCTGTCTGGCATCAGGGGTGAACTGAAATATTGCCGGCGTAAGCTGGGCGAATCCCCACAAGCTGCCGTCGCTGTCAAAAGTCAGGCCACCGATCTTGTGCCGCGTGCCCTCGACATACAGGGCGCCCTTGAGATTAAGGTCTGCATCGTACTGCAGCAACCGCCCGGTGCCGGCATGGTCATCGTCCGGATCATCCATCAGGGTAGCAGCCACAAATATATCTCCGCTTGCGAACGGCGTAGCCGTGGATGCGGGCAGTTCGGCTCGTCCCGACAGGCTGACAAGCGCCGTCAGCAGACCCAATGCTGTTACACGCATAATTTTCATGCTGGTTGTCCTCACCGTTGCGCTGCCGCGCCACCCGGCACGCAGCTTATGGCCGGGCTGTCACCGCTCGACCCAAAATCCCAGATCAGGTTGCTGCTGACCTGTTCGGGCGCCTCGATGGCGCCGCTGCCATCAGTGTCGCAATAACGCCAGTCCGCGTCGGCACTGGCCAGCAACGCCGCGCTGTCCAATTCGGCCAGTTGTGTATTGCTGAGGGAGCGATTGTTTAGAAGCGTGCCCTCGGCCGTCCCGGACACCGAGGTGATGCCGTCCGCTGCTGCCACGAAATAACTGTTGCTAACCTGACCATCGGCATTCTTGCCGACCAGGCCGCCTACCTGATCGACGCCTGTTACCACGCCGGCCACCCAGCTCTGCGCGATACTGCCGTTGTTGTTGCCCGCAATACCGCCAACAGCTGCGGCGCCGGCGACACTACCGGATGCATAGGCATTACGGATACGACTGTTGGAATTAAACCCCACCAGCGCGCCGGCGTTAATCTCGGTACCGGTTACCGTGCCGGCTGCGAAGCTGTTTGCCAGCAGCGCATCGGTATTCAAGCCGACCAGGCCGCCGATGTCCTTGCCACCAGCTACACTGCCGGATGCATAGCTGCTGACCACCCGGCCACGCGTGTTTAAACCTACCAGTCCGCCGGCTCCGCGCCCCGCCGACACATCGCCGGTGGCATAACTGGCAAACACGGTGGCGTTCTGATCGCCCACCAGTCCGCCGACGGCCATCTGCCCGCTGACTTTGACATCGGCATGGCTGTAGGAAATATTGCCGGCATTAGCGCCCACCAGTCCGCCGATCGCGAACATACCTGTGACTTCGCCGGTTGCATGACAGTTGTAGACGGTACCGAAATTTGACCCCACTACGCTGCCGGTGCCAGCCCGACCGTTGCTGCGCACATTGCGCAGCTCGATATTGCTGACGACCTTGCCGCGGGAGACGACACCGAACAGACCCACGCCGCCAACCTCAGGTGCATCAATACGCAGATTGCTGATGGTATGCCCGCGACCGTCGAAGCTGCCCTTGAACCCGTACTTGTCGAGGTCGTTCATGCAGTTACCGGTGGGCCCGCAATTACCGATGGGCCGGAAGTTGGCAAGCGTCGCGGCATCCAGGTCGCGCACCAGCTCATAGTCGCGCGCCATGCGTTGTTCCAGCCTGAGACCCGTGGTTCCGGTTTCACCCAATGTCAGGATGGCCTGCAGCTGTTCGATGCTGCAAATCTCAAAACGGCCGTCGGCATTGGTATCGAGTACAAATTCATCGGCATCATCCGGCACTGCATCGAAGGAGTCGGCGAGTCCGTCGCCGTCGGCATCGGCTGCGGCACTGCCGGTCGGACAACGTGATGCATCCGGCAACGCCGTAACCTGTGCCTGCACGCTGGAGCCGCCTTCCGCCAGCAAAGCGCCGGATGCTGTTCCCGCTGCCGCGACCTCACCAAGCCCGGCTGCCTGACTGCCAAGCCCGCGCTGGGCTGCAAACCAGGCCGCCAGATCCTGCAGGTCCTGATCGCTTTTGCCGACCACAGCCGCACTCATGATTGCGTTGTCGCGTGTGCGATCACGATATGCCACCAATGCGGTGAACAAATAGGCTTCATGCTGGCCGGCAATTATCGGGAATGCTGCCGAAGGGCTGTTACCGTCAGCGCCATGGCAGGCAGCGCAATGCGGCGCCAGCTCCCGCCCGCGCTGCGGGTCGCCTGTCAGTTGTTGCTGTTGCGCGGTTATCGCGCCCGGCAGCAGCGCAAGCAGCGCAGCGCGCGCCCATGACTTTGTAAATTGCATGATTCCCTCCCCAGGCGGTCAAGCTATCACAGAGTCACGCGGGCGGCATCACCTCCTGCCAGGACGCAAAGCGTGCCTGTAATGCACCGGCAGCCTGCGGCTGAAAAGCCTCGGCCACGGTAACGCCGGGCCAGTTCGCCGGCAGGCCGGCCAGCAGGAACGCAAGCCCTGTCGCTGTCGCTTCGCGCACCGCAGCACGCTCCACCGTCAGTCCGGACAAATCACTCAGGCGCTGCAGCAGCGGCGCCACAGTTGCCAGCCCGCCGGTAGCCACCAGCCGGCGGGCGCGACCCTGCATATCTTCCATGTGCCGCAGATTCACGCACAGCATAAAAACAATGCTTTCCAGTACGCCGGCGATCTGTGCGCTCGCCGCCGCATCGGCCTGGCCGGCAAAACCCGTGGCAACATCGGTCCGCCACCAGGGCGACCCCAGTCCGGCTACCGCATTGACAAATAACGGCGGATTGGCCGCACCGGCCAGCCAACGGGCTGCATTGGCATGCAACTCGTCCTTGCTGATGCCAAGCTGCGCTGCTACCTCGCTGAGCGCACTGCCGGCGCCGTTGACGGTTGCTTCCATTACCGCCGTTGCATGGCGCGCATCCTGATAGACAACACTGGCAAGCAAGCGCCCCGGATCAACCCGGTCGTCAGTCAGCACCCGCTGCAAAAACGCGCCGGTACCGAGATTGGCAAAACAGACATTCGCTGCGGGTAAGCCGAAGGCGAACAGCGCGGCCGATTGATCACCGGTCACGACGGTCAGCGGAATTTCACCATAGCGGGTGGCCAGTGTGCCCCAGTCCGAACGGCTGGGTGTGGTCGCGGGCAGCAGCTCACGGGATAGTCCGAACAAAGCCAGCAATTCATCCGACCAGTCACGGCTGCGGCGATCCCAGAGCAAGGTGCGGGAAGCATTGGCCGGATCAGCTGCAGCCTTGCCACCGGTGAGCTGCATAGCCAGAAAACTGGCCAGCGGTCCGCACCGCAACCGGCCTTCCCGGGCCGCGGCGGCAACAGCGGGTAATTGTCGCAAACACCAGACCAGCTTGCTGACGCCGTAGTGTGGGGACAATACCAGGCCCGTGACCTCGTGCACACGCTGCCAGTGGGCGTCAAACTTCGCCAGCCAGTCGGCAGCGCGGGTGTCCTGCCAGGACAGCACCGGCGTCAGCGCTGCTCCGCTGTCTGCATCCCAGCACACAATGCTGGAACGCTGTGTTGCCAGACCGGCTGCCACCACATTGGCAGCCGCGGCACCGAGTTCCGCGAGCGCATCGTCAGCCGCGCGTTGCAGTGTATCGATCAATTGCTGCGGGTCGTGCTCGACCCGGGCACCGTCACGCTGCGTATCAATCGCATGGGCCGCCTGCGCCAGAATCCTGCCGCGGGCGTCAATGACCAGCGCGCGGGATGAGTGCCCGCCCTGATCCAGGCATAAATACAGCGCTTGTTGTTGCGACGGCGAATTCATAAGGTCCGAATTCATAGGGTCAGCAGCAGCTTGCTGGTATCGGCTGCGGCCGCCCGCTGCGGCAGCGCTGCGCTGATGTGCTCGACGACCTTGGCTGCGGTCGCGCGATAGGAGGTCAGTTTGCCCCCGTATACTGTCAATAGCCGCGGTCGGGTGCTGCGGTCCGTATGCAGCACGGTTTCACGGGAACGGTGAAAGGCATGGCCCGCGCCACCCGGCAGCACCCGCAGACCGGCCCATGAAGCCAGCAGATCACTGCGACGCAAGGGATCGAATTGCGGGAAATATTGCGCGGCTACCCGTAGCAGGTAGTTTTCTTCCGCGGGCAGCGGGGCGACATGGTCGGGGTCTTTGCGGTAGCGTGTTTCCGTGGTGCCGATCATGATGCGCTCGTCCCGCGGCATGATAAATACCGCCCGGCCATCGCGGGGGCTTTCGACATAGTAGAAGTCGCGGCCCATGCTGCCCGGCACCTCGATGTGGGTGCCCTGCACCAGCTCGACCGGAACCGTCGTCTGCCGCGGTGTGACCCTGCGTAATATTCTGTTGGCCCATGGCCCGGCTGCATTAACCACAACGCGCGCGCGGCAGCTCTGCTCCCCGGCTGCTGTGCGATAAGCAACCTCGGCGCCGTTTTCTGTCAGTTGCGCAGCGGTCAGTTCTGCCGGACAAATCAATTCCGCCCCCAGAGTCTGCGCTGAGCGCATCACCGCCCGGGTCAGTGCGGCATCGTCAGTGCGTGCATCGGTGTAACGAAATACCGCACGCAGCTGGTCGGTGCGCAGGCCATCCAGTTTCTTCCACTCACTTTGCGGCACCTGGCTAAAGCGCGCATCGGCCGCGCAACCGCTCAACAGGTAGTACAGGGACAGACCGGTGCGCAGCAACCAGGGCGCGCGCCGGGTGTGCTTATATAAGGGAACACAAAATGTCTGCAGCCGCACCAGGTCCGGTGCCAGCCGCAACAGCAATTCGCGCTCCCGCAGGCTTTCGCGCACCAGGCCAAATTCGTAGCTCTCCAGATAGCGCAGGCCGCCATGCACCAGTTTGCTGGATTTACTCGAGGTGCCGGCCGCCAGCGCACTTTTTTCCAGCAGCACGACTGACCAGCCTGCGGCAGCCACTGCCTGTGCTATTCCGACACCATTGATACCGCCGCCCACCACCAGCACGTCACAGGAAAGAGTCACAGGCAACCGCGCTCCTGCAGCGCCGCCCGCAGTTCGGCTATCGCCATGGTCTCTATATAGTGGAATCCCTGCGCGTGCAATTGCAGCGCCTGATCCGGATCAACGATCTCGTAAATCACCCAGTTCCATGGCCCCTGCCAGACAGCAGCCGGGTCGGCGGGCAGTTTGTTGACGTTGCAAAACAGGTATTCGGGGGCCAGCCCGCCTGCCGTGTTGCGTGCTGCTTTGTTCCAGGTCCGCACCGCCCAGCCGACAGGCGCCGCACAGCGGCGCCGCGTCTCCTCCAGTGCCGCGTCGACAAAGGAAATAATCACGCACTGATTTAGCACCGGTTGCAGGTCTGCCAATACTGCCTCGACCATCGCCGCCGGCCCGAAACGCTTCAGGCTGTGCCGTTTTAATTCAACAAAAGCGGTCACCTGTGGCCAGCTCGCCAGCAGCTCGGCAGCACGCCGCAGGGTACAAACCGGTGTCGGGCTGAACTGGCTGCCGAAACGCTCCCGCTCGCAGACATCCATATCAGCAAGCTCACTCAGGTTTCGTTCGTAGACAACTGACGGGTCGCCACCCGTGCGCGCAAAAGTCGGGTCGTGCAGCAATACCGGGACGCCATCGCGGGTCATCTGCACATCAAATTCCAACCATGTGGCGCCGGCGGCAACGGCCGCCGACAGCGCCACTGCGGTATTTTCCGGACGGGCCGCGGCATAGCCGCGGTGAGCAACCAGTTGCAAAGGCTCAGGCATGCGGGAATCCTGACACAGAGCGGGCATTGTTGCACCGTCGCGGGGCTGATTGAGAAGTCCGCTTTAGTGTAACCTTGAGGGTTTGAACCCAACAGGATTGCAACAACACGATGTACATCAATTTCTGGTACCCCATCTGCACAGCCACTGATCTCGACGCACAGAATCCGCAGCGCGTGGAAATGCTGGGCGTGCGGCTGGTAGCATTCCGCGACGCTTCAGGCCAGGCACATGTGCTGGCTGACACCTGCATCCATCGCGGCGGCTCACTCGGCAAGGGCAAGGTAGTCGGCGACTGCGTGCAATGCCCATATCATGGCTGGGAGTTTGACGGCGACGGCGTTTGCACCAAAATTCCTTCCATGGGCGACAAAAAACCACCGGCGCGCGCCAAAGTGGACAGCTATCCGGTGCAGGAAAAATACGGCATTGTCTTTGCATTCCTTGGTGACCTGCCGGAGGCAGAGCGTCCGCCGCTGCTGGAAGTATCGGAAACCGACACCAGCAAGTGGCGCATCAGCGGGCCATTGGTATTCGAGATTGATGGCTATTATCAGCGCTCCATCGAAAACGGCATGGATCCGACTCACAACGAATTCGTGCACCCGTCGCAGGGCGCACCGGCGCTTGATGAGGATCGGTTTGCCGTGAATGAACAGGAATGGGGCTGCGAGTTTCTGGCCGAATTCGGTGAACTGAAGGACACCGAATCACACGACAAAGTGGTAGAGCGCGACACCTCAGGCGATCTGAGCGCCGGCAGCCAGCATCTGGGCCCCAACCACATGCTCACGACCATCAACATTCCAGGTGGCTACTGCTTTATGCAGTATTTTTACGAGGCGCCGTTGTCAGACCGCCGCACGCGCATATTCTTTGTCAACAACCGTAACAATACCCTCGATGCCGCAGCCGATGATGGTATCAACGGCCAGTTTATGAACGTGGCACAGGAAGATCGTGTGGTCATCGAAGGGCTGTATCCCAAGCGGACCCCCGACAACCTGACCAAAGAACTGATGACGTCATCCGACGCCGCCGTCGTCAAATACCGCGAATACCTGGCGGAATGGGACAAAAAAGGCTGGGCTATCGACATGAAAACCATGCAGGCGAATGAAGGCGACATCGCCTATGCCATTCCCTGCCCGGCGCGGCGGGAGTCAGGCAACTGGATACTGGACCCGGTACCTTTGCTGGCACCGCAGTCCTGACGGACAAACGCAGCAACAGGGAGGACAGCAGATGTACATGAATTTCTGGTATCCGGCATGCACCGGCGCCGAGTTGCAGGACAAACCGCTGCAACTAACCATGCTGGGCCTGCCGTTTGCTGCGTTTCGCGATTCGCAGGGACAAGCGCATGTTGTCAGTGACACCTGCATCCATCGCGGCGGCTCACTGGGCAAAGGCTGGATAGAGAAGGACTGTATCGTCTGTCCCTACCATGGCTGGCAATACGCCGGGGACGGCCAGTGCACCCTCATACCGTCGCAGAAGAAAGGCAAGACACCGTCGCGCGCCAAAATTGACAGCTATCCCGTCGAGGAAAAATACGGCATCGTCTTCGCCTTCCTCGGCGACCTGCCGGAAGCGGAACGTCCACCGGTGTTCGAAATTTCCGAATGGGGCAAGGACGGCTGGCGCGCGGGCGAGCCTACCTGGCGTGACATGAACTGCTACTACGAGCGCTCGGTGGAAAACGGACTGGACCCCTACCACAACGAGTTTGTCCACCCGTCACAGGGATTGCCGCGCATAATCCCCGAGACCACGGTAATCACCGAGATGGACTGGGGCACGCATTTTATTGCCCATTTTGGC
>JAUIEY010000235.1 GCA_030429685.1 Gammaproteobacteria bacterium | reverse complement strand
CCACGGAACAGGAACTGCGTGAAGAGCGCGCTGCTATTGAGTCTCTGCTGTAGGCAAGAAAAAAAGCCGAAAAAGACCGGGCCGGGGTGAACTTTCCTGCAAACCCTGTGTCAGAAGCTGCAGAACACAGTTATTGCTTCTAAAACGGTCTCCAAACCCGAAAAAGCCCGGCTCTCCCCCAGCCGGGCTTTTTTTGTGCCCCGCAACTCCGGTGCCTGACTTTATCACTCGACATTGATGGTTATCTGGCGCGAACTGACGTTCTTATTGCTGTCTTCAATATAGATTTCGATGGTATGCCGGCCGGCAGGAATATCGGTTTCCGGCACCGACAGCGTGGTACCGGAAATGTAGTCGCGCACCCGGTCGGTAATGTCGATCCCCCACAATTTCATGTAGGTCAGCTTCAGTGACGCCATGTTTACCGCCGCGGTGGCCCCTGCTGAAATAAATTCTATGTGGATCGGGAACGGGCTCTGCACCGTGGAACCGCCAAGCGGCGCAAGAATTCTGATATCCGGGCCGTTGTCTTGCTGTTCAAAACTGCCGCGCGTAACCGGCTGACTGGCCTCCTCCTCCGTTACGAGCTCCAGAGGTGGCCTGGACTCGCAGCCGGTCAGCAACACAACTGCCGCCAGCATGGCAGCGATTGTTATTGAGCGGCCCGCACAAATGAGAACTGCTTGCATCAATTTCCCTGCTTTGAACATAAGCCAAGCCCCCTGCTAAAACTACTGACATACAGAGAAGGACAAACCCCGGTTTGTTGCTGCCGCTACTTTAGACACGGCCCAAACCCTTGTGCTTACAGACCTGCCGGGCACTTCACCTTGCCCGTATCCGGCATATGGTGTAGCGTGATTCGCCAAGGATTCCGGCAATAAACACGCAACTGTCCTTCTATAAGAAATGCGTTACAGCCAAATTTCAAGGAGAGTTATTATGCGCAGTCTTTATCGAGTTCTTTTTCAATCGTCGGTCAGCTTTATCGCCGCTTCGGCCCTGACCCTGCTCACCGCAACCGGGTGGGCCGGCGAGGCTGAGGATCTCGCGGAAATGCAGCGCCAGCTGAATGCTGATGTCATGGCACAGCCGTTTGATCCGGCAGACGTTGCTCGGGTAGACGCCTACATCGAGCAGGCAATGAAAGACAACCTGCAACCGCAGACACAAAAACCCAATTGGTGGCAGCCGGGTTACACCTGCAATGATGCCTACCGCTACGGCTACCGTCACTACCGCGATTGCCGGTACTACTACCGCTATTACGGCCGCTACTGGTAAGCATTCAGGCTTGCAGCGATGGACTGGGCCGGCCTGGTCATGGGCGACTGGATGGCCCGGCTCGATCGCATGGCGCTGCGGCGCTTTGGCCAGCAGGTCATCGCCGATGAGGCGGTTAATCATGTGCTGGAGCGGCTGTCCGCCGACAACTGGGCTGCCCTGACCGGCTACCGGGGCAAGTCGCAGCCGGTCAGCTACCTGAACGCCGTTGCAGCAAATTTCCTGGAAGAGTTCGCGCGCCGCAAATACGGCCGGCCGCGGCCGCCGGTCTGGCTGAAACGCAACGGTCACTTGTGGGTCAGCATCTGGCGCCAAGTCTGCCTGGAGCGGCAACTGACCGGTCAGGTGATATTTAATCGCAGCAGCGCGGACTGCAGTCGCGCATACCTTGAAGACATCATCCGCGTAATCAAGGCCCGCATGCCCTGGTGCGGCGTCAAACACCAGGAGATTCCGGCGGACTATCTCGATACCGGCGCGGCAAGCGGCACGGCGGCGGCTGCCGATGATGGCGACGACATTGATAACAATTCGCTGGAAGAACAGCTACTGGTGGTGCGTCTGCTGCTGGACCCGGACGCCGTCAGCGACGCCGTCGCAGCGTCAGCCGCAATACAGGCGCGGGTAGCGAGCCTCCGGGACGCTGCGGCGCTCAGCGACCACGAACTGCTGATCCTGCGACTGATTTTTATCGAGCGCATCAAACAGGGAGTAGTGGCAACTAACCTGGGCCTCAAGCCCTATCAGCTCAGCAGGCAGCTGAAAGCGCTGCTGGCCCGGCTGCGGGCCGGACTGGAAGCCAGCGGTTTCAGCCGGGAAGAATTTTTTGCCTGAAGCGGCAACAAAGCACGCTTGTGTCCTTCTCTGACAACAAAGGGTTAACCGACGCGCGCCTTTAGATTTTATGTCAAGGGAACCGAACAAAACCGAACTGAGCGCCCTGCTGTTGCTGAATGCCGAGCGGCCTCGGCAGGCCGGCGCGGCATCGCTCAGCGATGCGCAGCTGATCGCCCTGGTGGCAGGCGAGCTTGACGCCGCCGAGCGGGACGCGGCGCTGGCTGCAATCGCCACAGATGACGACCTTTACCATCGCTGGCAGGGGTTAATGCGCACGGCAGCCGAGCTGGCGGAAGATCCGCCGCCCGCCACCGCAACCCTGACTGACAGGGTTTCCTGGTTAACGCGGCTGGCCGGCTGGCTCAACCCGGGCCGGCTGGCCTGGATTGCGGCCCCGGCGCTCGCCGCTGCCGTCATCATGATGGTACTGCCGGTGGTCAATACCGGCGGCGATACCGGCGCCCTATACAGTCGCTGGCAGGGCTCACTGCAGCCGAACGTGAACATACCGCTGACCGGCATACGCGGTGAAAACAATGTCAGCCCACCCAATGTCAGCCGACCCAAGGAAATCCAGCAACAATGGTTCGAATGGGGTGTGTACAATGGTCTGCAAAAACTGGGCGACGGCTTTGCCATCAACAGCCTGCCCAAATACAAATTACAGGGAGAGTTACCCACCGAGACGATAGTCGCAGGGGATTCACTGGCGACGACAGGGGAGATCGCAGCATTATCCTGGTTCGTTTGCCGTCACAGGATTGGTCCGGCCTTCATAGAGGATGTGATGGGAGTTATTCGCCCTGTCGAGAGCGTTTCGGACGAATGGAGTCTTGT
>JAUIEY010000234.1 GCA_030429685.1 Gammaproteobacteria bacterium | reverse complement strand
GCCAGCCAGGCATTGCAGGCCTCGGCCATGATCGGTCGCTCGGTGCTGACCGAGGGCAACCTGGCACAGCTGGCTGATGGTGAACCACTGCAGGGCGCGGTGGATCTGCCGTATTCCACCAGCACCGGTTTTGTGCGCATCACCGCCGCCAACGGCCAGGTGATCCGCGAACTGCCACTGGGTGCGCAGGGCGCAGGGCTGGTGAATTTCGCATGGGACGGTATTGGCGCTGACGGCAGCCAGGCGCCCGACGGTGCTTATTACATTTCGGCGGGCTACACCGACGCCGGTCAGGAGGTGGCGCTGAGTACGCTGGTGTCCACCAAGGTTTCGAGTGTGTCGCTGTCAGGTGGCGGTGCCAACACAAGAATCACCACGGAAACGGGACAGGAACTGAGCCTGTCGCAAATCAGGGCAGTGATGTAGGGACGTCTTAAGGAGAGAGACCATGTCATTTCAAATTGCACTCACAGGGCTGAACGCAGCATCCACGGATCTGACGGTGACGTCCAACAACATTTCCAATGCCAACACCACCGGCTTTAAGCGCTCACGCGCGGAATTTTCCGACGTGTTTGCCGGCGATGCCTCGGGTATCGGTGCCGGTGTGCGGCTGGTCAACGTGCGCCAGGAAAACAGCCAGGGCAACGTCGAGATCACCGAGCGCCAGCTCGACCTGGCGGTCAGTGGTGACGGCTACTTTGTGCTCAGCGACGGCGGCGCTTTGCTGTATTCGCGCGTCGGCTCAATGGGCATCGATTCCAGCGGCTACGTGCAGAACTCGCAGGGCGAGCGGCTGCAGATTTATCCGCCGACCGCTACCGGCGGGTTCAATACCGGTTCGCTGCAGGATTTTCAGCTGACGGTTGACGTTAATCCGCCGCAGGCCAGCAACCTGGTGGAAATGGCAGTGAACCTGCCGGCCAACGCCAGTCCGCCGGCAGCAGCGCCGTTTGACCTGAGCGATCCCGATACCTTCAATCACAGCACCTCGACGATCGTGTATGACTCGCTTGGTGTGGCGCATACGGCAACCTACTACTTTATTAACAGTGCGCCGGGCTCCTGGGATGTCGCGCAAAGCATCGACGGCACCCAGGTGGGCGGATTGCAGCCGGTGACCTTTGATGCCAACGGTGCCCTGGCCACACCGCCGACCGGCAACGTATCTTTCGGGCCGTACGTACCAACCAACGGTGCCAACCCGATCACGGCGGATCTTGATCTGCTGCAGACCACGCAGTACGGCGACAACTTTGTGGTCAACGCGATTAATCCTGATGGTCGCTCCGCCGGACGTCTGGTCAACGTGGAGATTGATCAGTCCGGCGTGGTGTTCGCGCGCTACTCCAACGGTCAGTCCACCAGCCTGGGCAAGATCGCGCTGGCCACTTTTGCCAACCCGGAGGGCCTGACCAAGGCCAGCGATATTTCCTACCAGGAAAGTTTTGCATCCGGCACGGCATTGCGCGGCGAGGCGGGCACGTCGAACTTCGGCATCATTCAGTCCGGCGCGCTGGAGTCTTCCAACGTCGATCTCACGGCTGAACTGGTGAACATGATTACCGCGCAGCGGCTGTTCCAGGCCAACGCGCAGGTGATTTCCACCATGGATGCGGTTACCCAGACGATTATCAATATTCGTTAAGCGGGTTACCGGGTTAGTTATCGCACAGACTGGTTAGTACGGCATGGATAAGTCGATATACGTTGCAATGACAGGGGCGCGCGCCGCAATGCAGACGCAGGCGGTCATCGCGCACAACCTCGCCAACAGCAACAGCACCGGCTTCCGTGCCGTGCGCCAGTCGCTCGACAGCGTGCCGGTCACCGGGCCGGGTCTGGATTCCCGCGTCAATTCGGTTGCCCGGCCGGAATCCTGGGATGCCAGCAGTGGTGACATCATCATCACCGGCAGCGCACTCGACATTGCGCTCCAGGGTGACGGCTGGATAGCAGTGCAGGATGCCGGCGGCGAGGAAGCCTATACACGCGCGGGTAATCTTCACCTGACGCCGGCCGGCGTGCTGGAAACTGCTGAGGGTCATGTGGTCATGGGCACCGCCGGACCGATCACTCTGCCGGCCTACAGCGAACTCACCATCAAGGGCGACGGCCGGATCTCCATTGTGCCGGCCGGGCAGACCGCAGATACCGTTGCCGAGGTCAACACCATCAAGCTGGTAAACCCGCCGCGCGAGGAACTGGCGCGGTTCGATGATGGCCTGTTCCGGCTTAAGGAAGGCGGCGTGGCGGATGCCGATCCGACCGTGCGAATTCTGTCGGGGCATCTCGAAAGCTCCAACGTAAACACCACCGAAACACTGGTGGACATGATTGCCGCCGCCCGGCACTACGAGTTGCATGTGCGGGCAATGAGCAATGCCGAGCAGAACGATCAGGCGGTGACCAGTCTGATGCGCCTGAACGGTTAGTACTGATACAGCGGACAAGTGAAGGATTAGCAGGAGACACACATCATGCAGGCACTATGGATAGCAAAGACCGGCCTTGATGCGCAGCAGACGCGTATGGCGGTGGTGTCCAACAATCTGGCCAATGTTAATACAGTGGGTTTCAAGCGCGGCCGGGCCGTGTTCGAAGATCTGCTTTACCAGAATCTGCAACAGGCGGGCTCCAGCACCTCCCAGGACACTGAAGACCCGACCGGTCTGACTCTCGGTGCCGGTGTGCGCATTGTTTCCACCGAAAAACATTTTTCGCAGGGCGGCCGCCTTGATACCGGCGATTCGCTTGATCTGATGATTGAGGGTCGCGGGTTTTTCCAGATACTGCTGCCCGACGGCAATCAGGCATATACGCGCGACGGATCTTTCCAGGTGGATTCCGATGGCCGCGTGGTGACATCAAACGGTTATGAAGTGCAACCGGCGATCACGGTACCGGACGGTGTAATCGCCATGCGGGTATCGCGCGACGGACTGGTGGAAGCCACGCTTGCCGGG
>JAUIEY010000017.1 GCA_030429685.1 Gammaproteobacteria bacterium | reverse complement strand
GCTTGGCGCTTTCCACCGCGGGAACCAGACCCGCGTTCAGCCTGGCGAGGTCTGGCAGGCGACCCCGGCGGACCTCGCGCACCATCTCGCGCACGGCATCACGCAAAGCCGTCATGGCCTGACGGGCCCACGGCAACTCCTCTTCAATATCCAGACGCTCGGCAGTGGGTGCCATCAGGGTGGCCGGCAGCGGTTCAAACGGCAGTGCGAAGTCCAGCGTCTCTTCGCTTTTTTGCGGATCTATATAGACAAAGGTGCAGTACCGACCGAGACGCTCGATCTGTTGCTGGTCGCGCACGTAAAAGCCGCCCGGCGGAAACGGGGTATGCAGCCACAGCCGGTCGAGCGAGGCGACAAACATGCCTGGCCTCAGGCGATCGGCTTTTAACGCAACGAGGTGGTCGTCGAGAGCATTACCCATGGCGAGTCTTCTTGCAGCGTCTTCTTGTTATTGTGGCGTTGTTATTGATCTGGGCTGCAGTGCCGCAGGAGCTGCAGCAACACAGGCAGAAACTTTAACAAGGGGGCCTGATGCAGACTGTGAATCCGGTCACACGCGTTTGCGGTGCGGCACAGTTAAGTCAAATCAACGCAGGTTTTTCAGGTAGCGGGCGATAGCCTGGCGATCAGCGGGCGTAAGCTGCGATGTGTTGTCCTCAATGACGGCTGCCATGCCGCCACTGCTGAAATCGCCGTCCGGCCGCATGCCGAGTTCGAGGTAGAACTCGATGTCGCTGAGCGCCCAGTCAGCCAGCCCGTCGGGCGAATTGTCGATAGCGGGAGCGCCTTCACTGCTGGCGGTCTTGGGGCTGCCGGCAAGTTCCTGGCTCAGCTTTAACCTGCCGCCGGCACCGCGCGGCGTATGGCATTCACCGCAGTGACCCAGGTGCCGCACCAGGTATGCACCGCGTTCCAGCCCGGCCGCCGGTTCTGCATAGTCCCAGGGTGAATTGAGCGCTTTCCACAGGCCCATGGCACTTCTGCCCGGCACGAACCAGCGCAGTTCATTTGGCTTGTTGGGCTGCCGGACCGGCTCAAGGCTGTCGAGGTACGCCTTGATTGCCAGAGCGTCGTCGCGTGTCATGCCTGCATATGAGGGGTAGGGAAACGCGGGATAGTAGTGGCTGCCATCCGGTGCAATTCCCTCGCGCAGAGCGGCCAGAAATTCGTCATCTGTCCAGCCGCCGATGCCGGTCTCAGAGTCGGGCGTGATATTAGGAGTATAGAAAATGCCGTAGGGCGATTCGATCGCGTGTCCCCCGGCGAAAGGGGTGCCGTCATTCTCTTTGTCAGTATGGCAACTGACACACCCGGCTGCTGCAGTCAGGTAGGCGCCGCGGGCAAGCAAGTCATCCGCCGCTGCCGCCGGCGCGGCGCCGCCGGTTAGCAACAACAGCGCCAGCGCAGCAAGGCCGGTTTTCATTCAGTCGTCGGCCTCTTTGTACCTTTCGTGGCAGCCTTTGCAGCTGTCGCCGGCAGCTTTAAATGCTCTGGCAATTGCCTGGCGATTGCCGTCGGTGGCAGCGGCAACCAGTGCATCGGCGGCATCAACAGCGCGCTGTGCTGCCTGCGCCACTTTTTCCGGTTCATCCCAGATTAACGGCAAGGCTTTGGCACCTTTGGAATTGTCCGGAAACAGGCCGGCAATCAGGCGGACGTTTTCCGCCAGCGCGCGCGCATTCACTGCCATCTCGTCGGGACGGTCAACCTTGGCCTGCAGAATCAGCCCCATGGCAACGAACTGATTGCTCAGCGTCTCCATGATGGCGTGACGGTAGCGAATCTCAGGATTTTTCTGGTTTTCGTGGGCTATGGCGCCGAACGGCAGGGCCAGTGCGACGCATACCGCGGTGAGACGTATCAGCATGGATCAGAACTCCGGTTTATAAGGATGAATGATTATCAGTTACTGACCACATTTCAGTGGTGTTGTTCCGGGAATTTGAGATCGGCGTACTGGCTGTAATCCACCCGGCCGGCGTCGCGGTCGCCGGCCAGGAAATTGATCACATCGGGCGCCATCAGCGCGCCTGCCTCCTGCACTGCCATGTGTCCGACGCCCGGGTAACTGAAAAAGTTGATGCTCGGCGCACTTTCCAGCAGGTGCAGAATTTCCTTGTGCTGCTCGAACCTGGCTGTCTGATTGTCTTCGCCCCAAAGCAGCAGCACCGGCACGCTGAGTGACCGGTAAACCGAGAATATGTCGCCCGAATCATACTGGCGCAGACGATCCAGCTGGGCTTCACGCTGGCCGGGATAGCGCCACAGTTCATACCACTGATCAATCAGCTCGTCCGTTAGCTTGCTGTCATCGCTGAAGCCGCTGGTGAGCATAAACTCCGGCAGTGCCCGCGGCATAATGTACTTGAGCACATACGCAGCATCGGGCACCTGGCCGCGCGAGCTCTGCTGTTCCTTGCCCTCAATGGAGCCCGGACTCAGCAGTATCAGATTGTCGATTTGTTCCGGGTGGGTTGCCGTGTAAATGACGGAAACCGTGCCTCCCAGCGATGTGCCGCCAATGCTGAAGCGCTCCAGCCCGACCGCCTTGATAAATTTTTCGGTCAGCTCGAGGGTGCGCTCCAGCGTGTAATCGCCGGTCGGATCCGGGCCGGTCAGACCATGGCTGGTCATGTCAAAGCGAACTACCCGGTAGTTTTCCCTGAGCGCCTCCACCCAGGGTTCCCAGCCCAGCAGGCTGGCGAAATTGGCATGTATGAGCAGCACTGCCGGTGCATCGCGCGGTCCTTCGTCGCGGTAATGCATGCGCACGTCCCCGATCTGCATAAAGCGCGATGCATCGTTCGTGTATTTGGCTTCTAACTGTTCACGCGGAATGTCACGGTATACCCACAGCGCGATCAATACGGCTACCAGGGACAGCAGCATCAGGCCGGCCAGCAGGCCGCCTACGACTTTGAGGAACTTCATTGCAGCATCCTATTGCCGGGCAGGGCTGCTAAAGCTAACGCGTAGCGGCGGCAAAGCAAAGCACGCAGGGGTCGGGGCCTTGCCCGAACCGGTTGCTATCGGCTTGCCATATTGACCCCGGATACCGGTCGAGGGTTATATATAGACACACTGTCGATAAGTTGAAGAATAGCGATGTTTATTGCCATACGTGATTTGCGCTTTGCCTGGGGGCGGTTCCTGCTCATGGCCGTAGTCGTGGGACTGGTAGCCTTTTTGACCACGCTGCTCAGCGGTCTGGCGTCCGGACTGGTCAAAAACAACATTTCCGGCCTGGAAGAACTGGACTTTACCCACCTGTCATTTGAATACGGTAACAAACCCAGTTATCGCAACAGTCTCATTGAGCGGGATATGTGGGAGGGCTGGCGCGAGCTCGAGGGGGTGCAGGCGCTGGAGCCGATGGGGCACAGCATGTTCAACGCCCGGCTCATGGACAACACCTCGCTGGACGATGTGGTGCTGTGGGGAATTGAGCCCGGCAGTTTTCTCGAGCCGCAGGTGCAGGAGGGCTCTGGTCTGGTCGGCGCGGTTGAAAACGGCGTGATCATTTCCGAGCTGCTGGTCGAGCGCGGCCTGAAGCTCGGCGACACGTTCAAGCTTGATCGTGCGCTGACCAAACTCAAAGTTGTCGGGATTGTTGAAGAGCTCAATATCGGGCATGTACCGATTGTCTACATGCCGATCCGCAAATGGCAGGAGGCGACGTACGGGCCGCCGGGATACGACGGTCGCGAAAAACTGCCTGACATACTGTTCGACTATGCAACTTTGATCGCCATGAAAATTGACCCTGCGGTCAGTGCCGAGACACTGGCCGAAATGGACATCGACATGGGCACGCTGACGGTCGATCGGCCGGGTGCCTATCTTGCGTCCACGGGATACCGCGAAGAAATCATGACCGTGCAGATGATTCAGGGCTTTCTGATCATTATTTCTGCAGTGGTCATCGGTGCGTTCTTCACTGTCTGGACTATTCAGCGTACCCAGGAGATCGGGCTGGTCAAAGCGCTGGGCGCTTCCAACGCCTATCTCATGCGCGATGCGCTGGGGCAGGTGGTGATGCTAATGGTGGCCGGCGTTATTGTCGGCGTCGCTATAGCGTTGCAGCTGGGTCAGGTATTCGTCGAGGGAGGTTTCCCGTTTGCCATGGAAATTGAAGCGGCGCTGGCCGCAGCGCTGTTTCTGGTGCTTGCCGGCCTGGCGGGCAGTGCGCTGTCGGTGCGGTTGATTACCCGTGTGGATCCCATCATTGCACTGGGAGCACAAAAATGAGTTTGCAAATAGAAAACGTTTCGCTGGTGCTCGGTGACGGCGAGCAGCAGGTCAAGGCGCTGGACAATGTTTCAGCATTAGTGGAACCCGGCGAGCTGATTGCAGTGGCCGGACCGTCAGGTGCCGGCAAGTCAAGCCTGCTCGCAGTCTGTGGTGGGTTGCGGCAGCCTACTTCCGGCCGCGTGTCGATAGACGGGACCGAGATTTCCGGCATGAAACCGGCTGAGCTGACGCGGGTGCGGCGGGAAAAAATCGGCTTTGTGTTTCAGCTGTCGAATCTGGTGCCGGCACTGTCTGCGCTGGATCAATTGCTGCTGCTGGTGCATTTGCAGGGCCGCCGGCCGGACAACGCCGATCGCGAGCATGCGCGGGCGCTGCTCGATGAGGTCGATATGTCGCATCGCGCTGATCGCCGTCCCAATCAGTTGTCCGGTGGCGAGCGTCAGCGCGTTGGCATCGCGCGGGCACTGATGACCAATCCGAAAATCATGCTGGTGGACGAACCTACCTCCATGCTTGATCACAATCGCGGTCATGCCATTGTCGAACTGCTGGCAGCGCGCTGCCGCGATCACAAGGTGGCGACACTGATGGTGACACATGACAGAGGCATGCTGGATGTCGCGTCCCGCGTGTTCAACATTCTTGATGGCAAGTTGTCCGAGGCCGCCTGATGCCGCGTATAGCAGCAGCCAGTATTGACGAACATGTGCGCCGCCAGACTTTGCGTATTACTCAGGCAGCGCGGACTGTATTCGCGCGGCAGGGTTACCGGCAGACAGACATGGCCGACATCGCCAGTGAAGTCGGGCTGGCGCGCAATTCACTGTACCGTTATTTCCGCAATAAAGACTACATTCTGCTGGCCTGCATCGAAGCCGACATGGCACCACACCTCGCCGCACTGGAGCTGCTGCCGGCGCAAATTCCGGAGGCAACAGCACGGGTCGCTGCATGGGTGGAGGCGCAGTTTGATCTGGCAACAGGTCCGGCTCACGTCACCATGGAGTTCATGGCGGAGGTTCGCGACGGCGGGGCAGATTTGCAGCGCCGTATCGGTGAACTGCATGCCGCCCCTAACCGGGTTTTGCAGGCAGCGCTGCGGGAAATGCCCGCGCGTCGGCGCGATGCCCGCCTGTACGCGGCCATGATTGGCAACATGGTCCTGGCAGCGACGCGGGAAGCGATTGGCAAAGATGCCGTGCTGCAGACAGAAATCAAACAGGAACTGACACGCGCGGTTACCTGTCTATTGAACACACAGAGTGAGGAAGTGACACCATGAATCTCAGTCTCAACAAGCGGGCAGTTTCGGGTGCTGCCGGATTCCTGCTGGGAGCAATCCTGGCGACAATCCCGGTTTATGCACAGGAAGGCCATCAGCATCACGGACACGGCGATATTCCCGCCATGGACGCCGACGGCAGACGACTCGATCCAGATGCGCCGATGCATGAAATGTCTGATGAGCAACTGGCGGGGCTGCGCAAGAAGGTCGCGCTGTACCGGGCGCTGACCGATCGGGAAGCGCGTATGAACATGGCCATGATGGGGCCGAATTACGAGTGGTATGTCAGTGATACGGAGTTGCGCGGCGACATCGGTGTGTTGGTGTTGTCGCACGGGGTAGGCGCAAACAGTGATCGTCTGTTGGTGGAGTCACTGAAACCCATGGCGGAGAAGCGTCCGACCGCCGTGGCCTTCGGTATGGCGATGATGATGTCGACGCAAATTCAGTCGGCGGTCGATGATCTGACCGACCGTGGCGCCAAGCGTATCGTGCTGGTCCCCACCGCATTGACCGAGCACAACTCGCTGACACGCCACTGGCGGTACATCTTCAACATGCATGACGAGCCTTCCTATCTGGCGGTGCCACAAATCGAATCAGACGCCACCTTCGTGATGACGGATCATTTTGATGATCATCCGTTGGTTACAGAAATCCTGCTGGATTACACCCTGGAGAAAAGCAAGAACCAGGAAAACGAGGTCGTGATCATTGTTGCGCATGGCCCGGAAGACATAGAGGACAATGTTGTCGATCTGGAAATACTGCAAACGCACGTGGACCGCATCAAGGCAAAAACAAACTTTGCCGATGTCAAAGTCATTAACCTGCAGGATGATGCTTTGCCGCCTATCAGAAAATCGAATGTCAAGAAGCTGCAGCGCTGGATAAACAGCGCCAAACGGCGGGGTCAGGACGTTATTGTGACGGTTGCGGCTTCAGCAAGTTTTGGTGTGCAGCAACACATCGAGGAAGACCTGCGCGGCATGGAATACATATTTGCCGACAAAGGTTTCAACGAGCACCCGAACTACATCAAGTGGATTGATGCGGTAGTCGAAGAAACGCTGGCCAGGGCCAACTAACGACTGGCTGGCAATAAGCTCCTGTAATCAGCGCCGGCAGCTTTAGCTGTCGGCGTTTTTGTTCAGCACCGCGGCACCGCGGCGCACCAGCGCGACCAGCAGCAGCAGACCTGTCAAGCCGAACACCAGGCTCATGCAGGCGAGTTTCGCCTGTTTCGCCAGCACGCCCAGTTGTGCCGCCACCATGGCTTCGTCCGGCCAGACATTCACTACCCAAAAAAAATTCAGGTTTTCCAGATAGTCGAATAGTGTCGCGGCCAGCAGCAGGACCAGCAGCTTCCAGTTCACTGCAGTCGCGTACCAGCCGGGAGCAGCGTGGCGCAGTGCAAAGCTGAATACAGCAGCCATAAACAGACCGCCTAGCAGCGGAAAGACGAAGTCCACAGCCTGAAAAACAAAATAGCTGCGAAATGCCGCGTCGCTGTAGCCGGGCAGTTGTTCGAATATCTGCGTGACGGTCAGCTGGTTTTGCATGTCGAACGGTGTGGCGCCGGATGCAATCGCCGGAAAACCCGCCTCTATGCGCAGCAGAACCAGCAGACTGCTGGTCTGGCCTGCCAGCAGCAGCAGAGTTTTCCACCAGGATGTAGAGCAATTCACGATGAACTGATTCAGGCGCGCAAGCATGTGCTTCCTCGTCGTTCCGCCAATTTGCAGAGGCAAAGGGCGATTTTAGCATCGAGCTATGTCCACCCCGCACCTTACGGCATACAATACAGATACCGCATCCGGGGGAAGTGTTTTGGATCCATTCTATATCTACGTGGGTCTCGCGCTGTTGTTCGGGCTGTTTATGGCCTGGGGTATCGGCGCCAACGATGTTGCCAACGCGATGGCAACGTCTATCGGTTCCGGCGCGCTGACAATTAAACAGGCGCTGCTGGTCGCCGCAGTGTTCGAATTCGCCGGCGCGATTCTGGCAGGCGGCGAAGTGACTTCCACTATTCGCAAGGGAATGGTGGATGCATCTTTATTCGTTGATAGTCCCGATGTGCTGATGCTCGGCATGCTGGCATCGCTGCTTGCAGCAGGCACGTGGCTGCTGCTGGCCTCGGTCAAAGGCTGGCCGGTCTCCACCACTCACTCCATTGTTGGCGCGATTGTCGGCTTTGCCGTTATCGCGGTGGGTTTCGAGGCTGTTGAATGGCCGAAAATAGGTGCCATCGTAATTAGTTGGGTGATATCGCCACTTACGGCCGGCGTTATTTCCTACGGCATATTTTTTTCCATAAAAAAACTGATCCTGGTCAGAAAACGACCATTTAAACGCGCCAAAAAGTATGCGCCTTACTACGTGCTGGTAGCAGTCACGCTGATTGTGCTGGTCACAATTTTCAAAGGGCTCAAGCATGTCGGGCTGAACCTGACGCCTGTGCAGGCTTATTCCGCTGCGCTTCTGAGCGGAGTCCTGGCAGCCTGGTTAAGCCGGATAGCAATTCACCGGGTGCGCATTGATGACAATGCAAGACGGCAGTTCGAGCACAAGAAGGTCGAAACCGTATTTGCGATCCTGATGATTTTTACCGCCTGTACCATGGCCTTCGCACATGGCTCTAATGACGTAGCAAACGCCATAGGCCCGGTTGCGGCTGTCGTTTCTATTGCCGAACAGGGTTCGGTTGCGCAGAAATCCGGGGTACCGGTGTGGATCCTGATAGTTGGCGGCCTGGGTATTGTGGTCGGGTTGGGAACCTACGGGCGGCGGGTTATCACCACGGTAGGTTCGCATATCACCCAGCTGACGCCGGTGCGCGGTTTTTCTGCAGAAATTGCCGCCGCATTCACTATTGTCGTTGCGTCCGGCACCGGTATGCCTGTATCGACCACCCACACCCTCATCGGTGCGGTTCTGGGAGTCGGTCTGGTGAAGGGCAAACGAGCCATCAATACCGGAGTGGTCAAGGGAATATTTTTGTCATGGCTGATTACCGTTCCTGCGGGAGCGATACTGTCGGTGTTGTTTTTTCTGCTGCTGCGGCAAATTATGCCTGCCTACCCATAACTGCTGTCATGAATTTTGGCCGCAAGCTGTGAATCGTGAGCAAAAAAAAGCCCCGCCATTGGCGGGGCTTTTTTTTTACAGCTTGAAACGTATTACTCGGCTGCGATCCAGTCGCCGCCCTGGAAACCGCAACCGATCTCCAGCCCGCCGGCATCGCCCGACAGGTAGTTCACTTTGCTGCCACCCAGATCACAGGTGCCGACCAGTCCTTCCAGCGAACATGCGCCGTCTGCATGCACGGCGTTGGCATTGTCATCGGTCTGGCCAAGCTGCTCGCAGCTTTCAGCGCCAACCGGTTCCTGACACACATCAAAAGGACCGGCAAACATGTTTTCCTGCACGTATGTGCAGCTGCCTTCGCCGGTGATTTCCGGGCCGCCTTCGTGGCCTGCGGCAAACACTGCAGATGCACCGCCCAGGGCGATAACGGCAGCAGCTACGCTAAGAATCGGGTTCATTTTCATTGGGACCTATCTCCTCCAAATAGAGACTGTTAGAACTCGTCCGGCATCATAGCAAAAGCCGGACACGGCCAACGTGGTTTTTCATGTATTGAGCCGTTATATCTACAGGTGCCTAATAATGCGGCGGTTTTTCGTCCCCGTCGGCGCTGCCGGCGGGTGTCTCGATTGTCATTATGCGTTGCCGCAATACTTCGCAAATTCGTGTCAATGTATCGATATTGGTTTGCTGCGCATAAACCGTATCGCTCAGCTCCTGCATGGATTGCTCCAGATGCGCGACTTTTATTTCGAGTTCCGTGGTTCTATCGGTCATGGTGTTCTCATTGTGGTCGTTGCCGGCAGGGCTTTGGCTGCGCGAAAATTCAAGCATAAACTATTCCGGAATTTCGGTATCCGGCCACTAACAGGAATTTGCACATGACAGAACCCGCATCCATCCGCCTGATAAAACCACCGCAGGTATTGCTGCTGTTAACAGCAGTGCTGATGTTCGCCTGGTCAGCGACGGCTGAGGCCGGCGCTGCGCCGGCCGGGTTTGACGCGGACAGGCCCACGGTTCTGATTACCGGTAGCAATCGCGGTATCGGTTTGGGACTGGCCAGGCACTATGCCGCCGACGGCTGGAACGTGATCGCTACCGCACGCAATCCGGCTAAAGCCAAAGAGCTGCAGCAACTTGCCGACAGCTATCCGGCATTTCATATCGCGGCTCTTGATGTCACCGACCTCGACCGGATACAACAACTCGCCGATGACCTTGATGCAGTGACTATAGATGTATTGATTAATAACGCGGGTGTTCTGGGTGACCTGGAAGGTCAGCAATTCGGTTCCTTCGATTTCGAGCAGTTTGAATGGACCATGGCTGTCAATGTTTACGGGCCCATGGCAATGGCCGAAGCATTTAAAGATCATGTTGCCGCCAGTCAGCAAAAGAAAATTGTGACGCTGACCAGCGGTCTTGGGTCGCTGACTCTGATGGGGCGCATGCAGGGCATGACTTATTACCGCATTAGCAAGGCGGGTATCAACATGGGCATGCGAGCCATTCGTGCCAGCCTCAGAGCTGAGGGTGTTGTGGTGGCATTGGTCGCTCCCGGAATGGTGGAGACGCAGCTGCTGGCTGATTCGGGATACCGGGGCAAGGCGCTGAGTCCGGCCGAAAGTGCTGCCGGCATGGCGGAAATTATTGCCGGCCTGACGCCGGACGACGATGGCACGCCGACCAATGTCGACGGTAAAACCATACCGTGGTAACTGCCCACCATATTTGTGCAACCCGAGCAGCAGGAGATCGCGATGGGCCGGCAAACCGATAAACAGGAACAGCATGCGGGTCGGCGGACTGCGGACCGCCGGCATTTTGTGACCGCGGGCCTGGCAGGCATGATTGCCGCGGCCCTGCCCCGCTGGTCAGATCTGCAGGCGGGGGCGTCGCTGAATCTGGATGATCCGTGGGATCGGCTTACGGCGCTGGCGAAACTGCGCGGCAATATTGATGGCAGCACCGTGATGTGGTGGATGAAGGGCGTTCGCTACGGTGTGGTGGACAACGTCGTAACGCCGTTGTTTGGCATGCTGATCGGCAGTTTCCAGCGGCTGCGGCCGGTGCCCGGTAAAGGCTTTGAAGTGAACATGCTGGAGATGTCGTATTTCACTGACCTGGAGACAGGCGCAGTGCTGGATACGTTCAAAAACCCGTACAACGGCAAAGTGGTTGAAGTTCCGGAGCAGCGGCTGGGCCCCTACCCGGTATTGATGCGACCCACGGGGGTTGTGTTGCCTGACGTGCCGATGTTTGGTGATGTGGAATTGCAGACCCGGGTGGGGCCGGCGTTTGTCAGTGGCGACGATGTCTGGATTCGTGACGACAGCACCGTAAAGGTGGATTCGGATCATCCCATGATGGGCAAACACATATACAACGAGCTGGTTACCTACCGGGGCAGTCTGCGTGAACTTAACGATCCGGGTGTAACCAGTGCGCGGGCGGAAATCAGTTTTACTTCAGTTACCAGCTGGCGTGAATGGTTCGAGGCCGACGACGTGGGCGGTCATACCACGGCCCGTGCCAACGGCAGCAAAATCTATCGTCTGGATGATTTTCCGCCCGAATACCTGGCGGCAGCGCGTGAACGGCATCCGGATCTGATTGCGGATCCGGATGCGGTGCTGGATGCAGCGCCGCCGCTCAAACTGCCGTGACTACCCGGCGCCGCTTCCTCCTGGGCACCGCTGTGCTGGCCGGCGGCGGGCTGGCACTGACCTGGCTGAATCGCGAGCGCGACAGCCTCGCGGAGTCTGCGGATACGCTGGAACCTAATGCTTTCCTGCAAATCATGCCGGATGGCAAAGTGATTTTTCAGCTCGACAAGGTCGAGATGGGACAGGGTACGATGACGGGCCTGCTGGTGCTGGTTGCCGAAGAGCTTGACCTTGATCCGGCCCGCTTCGAAGTGCGTTTTGCTCCGGTACGCGGTATTTTTCAGCGCCCGATGCAGATGACCGGCCAGAGCCGCAGCATGGTCGACAGCTGGGACGTGTTGCGCGAAACCGGCGCTGCCGCCAGGCTGATGCTGATACACGCAGCCGCGCAGCGCTGGCAGGTTGCAGCGGCTGAATTGCGCACCGATGACGGCCGGGTGTTGCATGACGCCAGCGGGCAGGCTGCCACCTATGGCGAGCTGGCCGCCGCGGCAGCAGAGCTGTCGCCACCTTGGTTTGTGGATTTGAAACAGCCGGCGCAATACCGTTGGATCGGCACCGCGGTCCCGCGCGTCGACATTCCGGCCAAAGTGGACGGTTCGGCGGTTTACGGCATGGATGTGCAGCCGCCCGGCGCGCTGACAGCAGTAATCGCCAGGGTGCCGGAACTCGGTGCCGGGTTGCAGAGCTTCAGCACTGACGCCGCCGGCAAGATCCCCGGCGTGCGCGGCTTTGTTGCCTTGCCGGCCGGTGTCGCGGCCGTGGCGGAGCATTACTGGGCCGCGCAACAGGCAGCCCGGCTGATCGAACTCGAATGGCAGCCCGGGCCGCTGGCTGCGACCAGCGATGCCGAGCTGCAGCGTCTGCAGGCCGCGCAACTGGAGCGCGACGAACCGGATTATGCGCGCACCGCCGGTGACAGTGACGGGGTGATCGCGACTGCCGCCCAGGTTCTCGAAGCGGAATACCATACGCCCTATCTGGCGCATGCGCCGATGGAGCCGCTCAATGCGACCGTGCACGTGCAGGCCGGCCGGTGTGATGTCTGGGTGCCGACCCAGACACCGGACATGGCGCAGGCAATTGTTGCCGAAATCGCCGGTATGCGGCGCGAGCAGGTGCAGGTGCATACCACTTATCTGGGTGGCGGTTTCGGTCGGCGGGTGCTCTGGGACTATGTTCTGGAAGCAGCGCTGGTAGCACGCGAGTTTGCAGTGCCAGTGAAAACCGTCTGGCCGCGGGAAGACGATACCCGGCACGGATACTTCCGCCAGCAAACCCTGCACCGGCTGCGCGCCGGACTGGACGAACAGGGTCGGGCGCTTGCCTGGGAGCACTGTCAGGTGGCAACGCCCACCGCCGAAGTGCTTATGGGGCCAACCATGCGCACCTTGCTGCCGGAGGCTTTGTCAATCGCGACCCGCAAACGCATTGGTGCCTGGATGACCCGTGCATCGGTGCAGCTGGTGGCCGCGTTTCAGGCACGCGAAGGTGCGGCGGAACTGATTTATGACATACCCGACATGAGTTTCCTGCAGTTCGCGCATGACCCGGGCGTACCGGTATCAATCTGGCGATCGGTTGGTAATTCGTATAACGCTTTTGTGGTGGAAAGCTTTATTGATGAACTGGCTGACGCTGAGCAGACTGACCCGCTGCTATACCGCCGCCGGCGACTGACCGAGCCCCGCTATATGCGGGTGCTGGACAAGGTGGCAGAAATTTCCGGCTGGCAGCGTGACCCGGCTCCGGGCCGTGCCCGTGGCGTGGCACTGTACAAGTCATTTGGCACCATCGTCGGCCAGGTGGCGGAGCTGTCATTGCGGCGTTCGGCAGACGGCGAGGAAATCCGCGTGCACCGGGTGAGCTGTGCCGTAGACTGCGGCCGGCCGGTCACGCCGGACATCATCCGCCAGCAAATGGAAAGCGGCATCATTTTTGGCCTGACTGCCGCCCTGTACGGTGAGATCAATATTGATTCCGGCCGCGTCCGGCAAAGCAATTTTCATGACTACCGCATGGTGCGTATGCAGGAAGCGCCGGCCATTGACGTGGCAGTGATTGACAGTGACGAGGACCCGACCGGGGTCGGCGAACCCGGCGTGCCGCCTATTGCGCCGGCGGTTGCCAACGCCGTGTTTGCCCTGACGGGCCGGCGTCTGCGCAGTCTGCCGCTCAGCCTCGCCGGCTGAAAGGTGACGGGCGTTTCAGCTTTCCTTTACCGCGGCAAGCAGTGCTTCGCGGCTGGTAATGGGCATGCCGCACCGGGTGCCTTTGCAGTGGTAGGCAACCGTGTGCTCCGCCGGTGCGCGCTGGGCCAATGCGCCGGGTAATTCTCCGGCGTCGTCGGGAATGGCAAATATCAGCCGGTGCGGCGCATACAGGGCGGCAATAGTGTGCGCCCATTCCCCGGCAGCATCCGCGCTGCCGCGGATAACAAAAATTTCCGGGGCATCCAGGTACTCGTCCAGCGCGATGATCATGCTGGCATGACCGTGCGGGAAGTCAGCCATCAGTTCGGCAGCCGCGCGCAGGGTGTTTTCGGCCGCGCTCAGGTAGCGCGGCTCTGCCAGCAGGTGACCCAGTCGGTTTAACGCAAGGGCCGCGATACCGTTGCCGGAGGGCAGCGAGTCATCGCTGAAGGTGCGGGAACGGTGCACCAGTTTTTCGTGCTGTCTGCCGGTGAAATAAAAGCCGCCCCGTTCGCTGTCGGCAAAATCATCCAGCAGCCCGTCGGCCAGTTCGATGGCAAATTGCAGCAGCCCGGAGTCCCAGTGGTTCTGCAGCACTTCGATGCTGGCGTCGAGCAAAAACGCGTAGTCGTCAAGGTAAGCGTTGAAACGCGCCTGCCCGTCCTTGTAGACCGCGAGCAGCCGGCCATCGACATACAGTTGCTGGCGCACGAAAGTCAGCGCGGCCAGCGCCGCCGCGGTCAGCTCCGGCCGCTCCAGCCGGCGTGCGGCTGCTGCCAGCCCTTTTATCATCAGGGCATTCCATGCTGTCAGTATTTTTTCATCGCGAGCCGGCCAGACGCGCTGATTGCGGTGTGCCAGCAATTTGGCGCGGCCACCGTTGAGCAGGGGGACGGCCGCTGCGGTGACCTCACCAGCGGCTGCCGCGGCTTGCTCCAGGCTATTGCGCACCTGCAGATGCCAGGCGCCTTCGAAATTGGCTGCCTGATCCAGACCGTAACGGCAGGCCAGTACAGCGTATTCCTTGTCATCCAGCAGCGCGGCCGTTGCGGTCGGCGTCCAGACGTAAAATTTGCCTTCCTCACCTTGCGAGTCAGCATCGAGGGTGGCGAAGAATCCGCCTGCGTCGCTGCGCATGTCGCGCAATACCCAGTCTGCCGTTTCGCTGGCTGCCTGCCGGAAGGTGTCATCGCCGCTGGCCTGCCAGAGTTCTGTCAGCAGCGTTAGCAGCGGGCCGTTGTCGTAGAGCATTTTTTCAAAATGCGGAATACGCCATTCGCGATCTACGGCATAGCGAAAAAATCCGCCGCCCAGCTGATCGTAGATACCGCCTTCGATCATCCGGGTCAGGGTCAGTGCCACCATGAACAGGGCCTGCACGTCCGGCTCCTCGCTGTGTGCCGATGCCCGCCAGTGGCGCAGCAGGAATTCCATGCTGCTGACGTGCGGAAATTTCGGCGCGTCGCCGAAGCCGCCCCAGTCGCTGTCAAAATTGCCGCCAAGTTGCTGCCGCAAACTTTGCAGCAGCGACTGGTCGAGGGTAACGGCGGCACCGGCCTGGCCGGCCTCAAGGCTGCCCAGCGCATGCACTACGGCGGTGGCCTGCTGATGAATGTCATCGCGGTGGGCTGCGTAGTGCTGCGCGACCTGGAGCAGCAGATCGGCGAATGCCGGCATGCCGTAGCGCGCTTCATTGGGGAAATAAGTTCCGGCAAAAAACGGCAGTTGTTCCGCAGGAGTCAGAAACACTGTCAGCGGCCAGCCGCCACCGCGGCGGGTGATGAGCTGATGCGCGGTCTGATAGATTTTGTCGATGTCGGGACGTTCTTCACGATCCACTTTTATATTTATGAATAAGCGGTTCATGACCTCGGCGGTGGCGGGGTCCGCGAAGGACTCATGCGCCATGACGTGGCACCAGTGACAGGCCGAGTAGCCGATGGAAAGCAGAATAGGCTTGTTTTCGCGGCGTGCGGCTGCCAGCGCTTCCTCACCCCAGGGGTACCAGTCCACCGGATTGTCAGCATGCTGCAGCAGGTAGGGGCTGGTTTCGGTTTGCAGACGATTCATCCGTGCATGATACGGAATCCTGAGCGCCACCGGTGCTAGACTTGCGCGATGTTTGTTTACCCTGAAATTGATCCGATTGCGGTTGAATTGGGGCCGCTGGCGGTGCGCTGGTACGGCCTGATGTACGTGATCGGCATACTCGGCGGCTGGTGGCTCGGGCGGGTGCAGGCGCGGCGCCCCTGGTCGCCGCTAACCCCGGTGCAGGTTGACGACATGGTTACGTGGATAGCGCTCGGCGTTATTCTGGGTGGCCGCGTCGGTTCCATACTGTTTTACAATTTTGGCGATTTTATTGCCGATCCGCTGATGATCCTGCGTATCTGGCAGGGCGGCATGTCATTTCATGGCGGGTTTCTGGGCGTGCTGCTGGCCATGTGGCTGTTCGGCCGGCGTACCGGCGTCGGTTTCTGGCAGCTGACAGACTTTATAGCTCCGGTCGTTACCATCGGCCTGGGCGCCGGCCGGATCGGCAACTTCATCAACGGCGAACTGTGGGGCAAGGTAACCGACGTGCCCTGGGCCGTGGTGGTTAACGGTGTGCCGCGCCATGCGTCACAACTATACGAAGCACTGCTGGAAGGACTGCTGTTGTTTGTTGTGCTGTGGACTTTCGCGTCCCGGCAGCCGCCGCGCATGGCGGTTTCCGGCCTGTTCCTGGTCGGCTACGGCGTCTCCCGCTTCGCGGTCGAATTCGTCCGGTTGCCCGATGCCCATATCGGCTACATGGCCTGGGGCTGGCTCACCCGCGGCCAACTGCTCACGGCGCCGATGATAATATGGGGCCTGGTGTTGCTGGTGCTGGCTTACCGGCGGCAGACCGCTACCGCAAGTTGATTGCAGCAAAGAGACGGAGAGAGTTTTGCAGCAGTATCTGGATCTGATGCGCCACGTGCGCGACAACGGTGCTCGCAAGGATGATCGCACCGGTACTGGCACACGCAGTGTATTCGGCTACCAGATGCGGTTTGATCTGGCCGCGGGTTTTCCGCTGGTAACCACCAAGAAACTGCACACGCGTTCCATCATCCATGAGCTGTTGTGGTTTCTGAACGGCGACACCAATATTGGCTACCTGAACGACAACAAGGTCAGCATCTGGGATGAATGGGCCGATGCTAACGGTGACCTCGGGCCGGTTTATGGTGCCCAGTGGCGATCCTGGCCAACCCCGGACGGTGGCAAGGTCGATCAGTTGCAGCAGGTATTGGATACTCTGCGCAATAACCCGGATTCACGCCGTATTATCGTCAGCGCCTGGAACGTAGCAGAGCTGGACAAAATGGCACTCATGCCCTGTCATGCCCTGTTTCAGTTTTATGTTGCAGACGGGAAGTTGTCCTGCCAGCTATATCAGCGCAGCGCGGATATTTTTCTCGGCGTGCCGTTTAACATCGCATCCTATGCCCTGCTGACCCACATGGTGGCGCAGCAAACCGGCCTGCGGGTCGGGGAATTCATCTGGACGGGCGGCGACTGCCACCTGTATGCCAATCATATGGATCAGGTTGAAGAGCAACTGGCGCGCGAGCCGCTGCCGTTGCCAAAGCTGGCGATCCACCGCCATCCGGACGACATCACCGGCTATCGTTTTGAGGATTTTGAAATTATCGGTTACGAATATCACCCGCACATCGCCGCACCCGTCGCGGTATGACGAATCAGTAGCGTCGGCGCTGCCGGCTGCGCACCTGCACCAGCGGAGTGTGGTCGTCTATCTGGGCGGCTGTCAGCAGGCCACCCCAGACACAGCCGGTATCCAGTGCAAGTACATTGGCTTTTTCGTAGTAGCCCAGCGTGGACCAGTGGCCGAAGACAATCCGCACATCAGCCGTTTTGCGCCTGGGCATTTTGTACCACGGCAGGATTTCATCGCCGTAGTCGGCGGGTCCCAGTTTGGCTGTGAAGTCCAGGCTGCCATCGGGCCGGCAGAAGCGCATGCGCGTAAAGCTGTTGATAATAAATCGCAGTCGTTTGTAGCCGGTCAGGTCATCTGACCAGTTGTCCGGTTTGCTGCCATACATCTTGCGCAGCAGTTTCCCGGCTTTTTTGCCACGCAGAGCCTGCTCCACTTCGACTGCCAGTTTGCGGGCCTGTTTCAAATCCCAGCCCGGGTAGATCCCCGCATGCACCATGACAGTTTGCAGGGTCTTGTCGTAGTGCAATAGCGGCAGGTCGCGCAGCCATTCGATCAGCTTGCTTTGGTCTTTGGCCTTGAGTACATGCCGCAGGCTCTTTTCCGGCGGTCGGGCCCCCGGCGCCATTGCCAGTGCCAGCAGGTGCAGATCGTGATTGCCGAGCACTGTTATTGCCGCATCGCCCAGATCCCTGATGTAACGCAGGGTATCAAGTGACCTGGGACCACGATTGACCAGATCCCCCACCAGCCATAAGCGGTCGCGTTTCGGGTCGAAAGTAAGCGCGTTCAGCAGGTCGCGGAATTCGTCCAGGCACCCCTGAATGTCACCGATCGCATAGATTGCCATGACGCTAATTCAGGATACCGGGTACGGCCAGACGAAATACCGGTATAGCGGCATCGAACTGCATACCATTGGCACTGACCATGCCATAGCGACCTTCCATGGAGCCTACCGGCGTTTCAATAATGGTGCCGCTGGTATAGGTGTGCGCCTGACCGGGCGCGATTTCGGGTTGCTCGCCGATCACCCCGTCGCCATGGACTTCCTGAATGCGGCCGTCCGCATCGGTTATCAGCCAGTGTCGTGTGAGCAGGCGCGCGGATGTGTTCCCATTGTTGGCAATGGTCATGGTGTAGGAAAAAACATAGCGTCGCGCGGCGGGATTGGACTGATCGCCGAGAAACACTACCCTGGCGCTGATATCGATCGAAGCGCACA
>JAUIEY010000016.1 GCA_030429685.1 Gammaproteobacteria bacterium | reverse complement strand
CCTCCTGCATCCAGGTACCGCCCATATCGCGAAACACGTACACCGCGCCGGAATCTTCGGCGCTGTTGTCGGTGTCATCGCCGTCTATGCCCATGGCATTGCTGTCCTCGCGCGGTGCCGTAGCAGCCAGCACGGTACCGTCCGCCGACAGCACAACGCGGGAACCGAAACCGTCGCCGCCGAGCACGGCGTCATCGGGGTCCGGGTCTCCCTCGGTGTTGGAAGGCTTGATATAGGCCACCTGGTTCCACTCGAAATCGCCGCCGCCGAGATCGCTGCGCACGAACACGTAGACCGCGCCCGACTCGGGTGCGTCATTGCTGGCATCGTCACCGTCCACGCCGGTGGCGTCACTGTCTTCGCCCACCGCGGCCACCGCCAGCACATTGCCGTCGTCACTGATGGCGACGCCGGAACCAAAGCCGTCACCTTCTTCTATATTGGATGCCTTGAGAATGGCCTGCAGTCCCCAGATACCGTCTGCGAAAATAAACACACCAACGGACCCGGCAAACGGGATGGTTTCCTGCAGATTCAACTCATCGACCTCTTCGGGGGTGAGGGTCTCGTCGTATTCGCATTCGTTTTCGACAGTCTCAACAGGAGTGATGGTTTCGCATTCGAAAAAGCTGGTGCGCGGGGCGCCGACCGCAAGCGTGGCGCCATCCTCGGCATAAGCCAGCGCCGTGCCGGCATTAATCAGCGGGCTGATAAACAACTGCGACAAAAAGCTGACTACCTGTTGCCCGGCTTCAGTGCAGCCCATGGCATCACACCAGTCGAGGCGGAAGCGGGCGTGTTGCCAGTCGAACAGATGCACCGAAATGGCAATCGATGCCTGCAGCGGATCGGTGCCGGTGGGAATGTCCGCGCCGATCTGCACAAACTCGAATTCGCCGTCGCCGTCCGAGTCACCGTCCACGTCGGCGTAAAAACGGTAGTGCGTGGCGCCGGCAATTTCGTCCCAGACAAACGCGATTTCGCCGAACAGCTGCGGGTCGGTATCGGAAAAGGTGGACTTGAGCTGCAGCGGCGACTCGGAAAAATCCTCGCCCAGCACCAGATCGGGTTCGGCACTGCTGCAGGCGACCAGCGCCAGGCCGGCAGCGGCAAGCACGAGGGCTCTGACGCCGTTGGCGGGTTGGCAAATCGATCGCATAACTTACTCCTGCCCGGTGCAACTGCAGCGGGCGACTTGTCTATAGCAGGCTGCAAAAACCCGGCAGATCGGCCGGGCGGGCTATTTTAGCCGTTATGATGCGCCCATGACACAAACAGACCGGGAAAAAAGTGGCGAGTTCAGCCGCCCCGTGCGCAGCTTCGTCAAGCGCCAGGGGCGCATGACGGCGGGTCAGCGACGGGCGCTGGATAGCGGCTGGCCCCGCTATGGCATTGAGTATGCCGCGCAGTTGCTTGATCTTGACGCCGCGTTCGGCCGCGCCGCGCCGGTCACCCTGGAAATCGGTTTCGGCAACGGCGACAACCTGGTGGACATGGCTCAACGCTGCCCGGAACAAAATTTTCTTGGCATTGAAGTGCACGAACCCGGCGTCGGTCACTGCCTGTTAAGCATCATCGAGCATGATCTCGGCAACGTGCGGCTGCTGCGCCACGATGCTGTCGAAGTGCTGCGGCATTGCATTGCCGATCATGCGCTGGCGCGGGTGAATTTGTTCTTCCCCGACCCGTGGCCGAAAAAACGCCATCACAAACGGCGCATTGTGCAACGCAACTTTGTGCAGCTGCTGGCGCAAAAATTGTTGCCGGGCGGCATATTTCATGTGGCCACGGACTGGCAAAATTACGCCGAACACATCGCCGCGGTGATGGCCGACAGCCCGGAGTTCAGCGCCTGTGCGCGTCCGCCGGATGACCGGTCGGTGTCGCGGTTCGACAGTCGCGGCCGGCGACTGGGCCACGAAAACTGGGAACGCGCCTGGTGCACCTGCAGCAATCCGGCTTAAAGCAAACTGCAACTTTCCCCCGCCCCGACTGAGGCGTATAAACAGGCTATGCGTTGTGCATTCTTGTGGGGTTCATCGCAGCCATGGGAACTGAAGCACCGGAAATCGGCCGCTGGTATCGCAGCCCGTCTCGACCGCTGTTCGAGGTGGTGGCCGTCAGTGCGGATGACGGCACCATCGAGCTGCAGTATTTTGACGGCACCATTGAAGAGATCGATCCCGATGACTGGATCAGCATGCGCACCGAGGCAACCGGCGCGCCCGAGGACTGGTCCGGCAGCGTGGATATCAGCAATGAAGACCTGCCCGACAACCGCTTGTTTGCCCACCTGGACTGGCAGTCCGAAGTGGATGCACTGGATATCGAGGACCTGCTGGATACGGAACTGCCCGACAGCGACGGCGGCGGTGAACTAAACCTCTAGCAGTGACGCCGGTGCGGTGACCCACACCGCGCCGTTTTCAACCCGGCACTCCAGCACCCGCAGATTCTCACCCGCACACGGGCCAAACGTGCACAGCCCGGTGTCCGGCGCAAACGTCGCGCCGTGCGACATGCAGATCAGCTGCCGCTGATCGGGGGTAAAAAAACCGTCCGGCAGCCAGTTCAGCGGATGACCCTTATGCGGGCAAATGTTGGCATAGGCTTTCACCTCGCCCTGCCAGCGCACCACCATGCCGCGAAACGGCCAGTCACCGCCGCCGGTGGTAAATTCCAGCGCGCCCGGTTCGCGGATATCGTCGAGCCGGGCGACCTGCCATTCCTGCATGGCTGACTCCGAACCGGGCTATGACTAGGCGCGCTCGGTGGCGAACCAGTGATTAACACGCGTTGCCAGCCAGATGGCCGGCAACCCCATTAACGCTGCGTAGACAAAAAACGTAATCCAGCCCACCTGCTCCACCACTATGCCGGAAAAACCGCTCAGCACCTTGCCGGGCAGCACCATCAATGAGGTAAACAATGCGTACTGGGTGGCGGTGTAGGACACATTGGTAAGGCCGGACAAATAGGCAATGAACACGGTACCGGTAAAACCCTGTGCCAGGTTGTCAGCAGTAATGGTCAGCACCAGCATGCTGACATCGGGCCCGGCCACGGCGAGGCCGGCGAACGCGAGGTTAGTCACCGCCAGCACCACCGCGCCGAAGACCAGCGGGCCGCCCAGCCCGAACCGCGCCACGGCGATACCGCCGAGCGCCGCACCGCCGATCACCGCGGCAAAGCCGACGGTTTTGGCATAACCGGCGATCTGCAGTTCGCTGAAGCCGGTTGCAAGGTAAAAGGGATTGGCCATCACCCCGAGCACCATGTCGCTGATGCGGTAGATGCCGATGAACAGCAGAATCAGCAGCGCGTTGCTGCCGTTACGCTGAAAAAAATCCGCAAAGGGTTGCACGATGGCTTCGTCCAGCCAGCGCTGCGGGTTGGATATGGGCGTGATGTTCTGCAGCACCATGGTTTCGGACATGGGGGTGCTGAGCGGTTCGGGCTCGGCCACCACCAGCACGGTGATCATGCCGACACCCATCAGCGCCGCCATGAGCTGATAGGCCAGCGGCCAGTTCATGCTGCCGCCGATAAACAGCGCCCCCGCGGTGGCTGCCAGCAGTGCCACGCGATAGCCGAGCTGATAGGAGGCGGCCAGCGCGGCCTGCTGGTCGGTCGGCGCTATTTCAATACGCCACGCATCCACCGCAATGTCCTGGGTAGCGGAAAAGAACGCCGCTGCCAGTGCCAGCCAGGCCAGCTTCATAGTCTCGGTAGCCGGGTCGGTAAACGCCATGCCCAGCAGCGCCGCGGCCACGCCGACCTGCGCCAGCAGCATCCAGCTGCGGCGGCGCCCCAGCCATGCGGTGAGTCCGGGCAGGGTAAGCTGATCCACCAGCGGCGCCCAGACAAACTTGAAGGCATAAAGAATGCCCACCCAGGCAAACATGCCTACCTCGGCCATGCTGACACCCGAGCGGGTCATCCACGCCGCCAGCGTACCCGCCACCAGCGCGAACGGCAGGCCGGCGGAAAAGCCGAGCAACAGCATGGCCGCCACCCGCGGATCACGGTAAATCCGGGCCGCGCGCAGCCATGTTTCCAGCACTGCGGCTGCCCGGTTCATAAACTGTGGTCGTAATCCATGATGAGCGGCGCATGATCGGAGTAGCGTTTGCGCTTGTAGATACTGGCGCCGGCAATCTTGTTTTTCAGTGACGGCGTCACGACCTGGTAATCAATACGCCACCCCACATTGTTGTCCCAGGCGCGGCCGCGGTTGGACCACCAGGTGTATTGCTCCTCGCGCGGCTCAACTTCGCGGAACGCATCCACAAAACCGTGCGTATCGAACACCGCGTCCATCCAGGCGCGTTCCTCGGGCAAAAAGCCGGAGTTTTTCTGGTTGGCCTTCCAGTTTTTCAGATCAATTTCCTTGTGGGCAATATTCCAGTCGCCGCAAATGATGTAGTCGCGTCCCGACGCCCTGATTTCCCGCAAATGCTCGGTGAATTCATCCATAAAGCGGAACTTGGCCTGCTGGCGCTCCGCTTTGGACGAACCCGACGGCATGTACACCGACACCACGCTGAGCTTGCCGAAGCGCGCTTCGATGTAGCGACCCTCGGGGTCGAACTCGGCGGAACCAAAACCGCGCAGCACGTCGTCGGGTTCATGCCGCGAGATCAGCGCCACACCGCTGTAACCCTTGCGCTCGGCATACTCGTGATAGGTGTGATAACGCGTCGGCCAGTAGACCGGTTCGCTGATCTGCTCGGCCTGTGCGCGCACTTCCTGCAGGCAGAACACGTCGGCCTGCTGGCGCGGCAGCCAGTCGAAAAAACCCTTGCGGCGGGCCGCCCGGATACCGTTAACGTTGATACTGACTATGCGCATTGCGATACTCTACCAGCCTCAACCTGGTGGCACAGCCGGACCGGACAGATACTTTTCATGCAGGCCTACAAGAAAACATTCATCGACCTCGCCCTCGAAGTCGGCGCACTCAGGTTTGGCGAGTTCGAACTGAAGTCGGGCCGGTTGAGCCCGTATTTTTTTAATTCCGGGCTGTTTTCATCCGGCAGGGCGGCGGCTATTCTCGGCCGTTGCTATGCCGACGCAGCCATCGAATCCGGCGCGGATTTCGACACACTGTTCGGACCCGCCTACAAGGGCATCCCGCTGGCCGCGCTGGCCGCGGCCGCCCTCAGTGAGCACGGTCGCGACCTGCCCTACTGCTTCAATCGCAAAGAAGCCAAGGCGCACGGTGAAGGCGGCTCGATTGTGGGCGCAGCGGTCACCGACAAGGTGCTGATCATTGATGACGTCATCACCGCCGGCACGGCTATCCGCGAAGCGATTGACATCATCACGGCTGCCGGCGGCAAGCCGGCCGGCGTGCTGCTGGCCCTCGACCGGCAGGAAAAGGGCAGCGGCGAGCAGTCGGCGGTGCAGGAGGTCGAAAGCGGCTACGGCATCCCGGTATTCAGCATCATCCGCCTGGCAGATTTGATTGACCACCTAAAAAGCGCAAAAAATTCAGAAGGTTATCTGGAATCTGTGCTGGCCTACCGGGACCGCTACGGGGTCGGCTAAGCGCCCCGCCCGGCCGCGCCGGACACGCTAAACCTGACCTGCGTCACGGTTCCCGGCCGCCCGAATGGGAATAATCCTCTTATGTAATCGGGAGCGGTCCCGATGCTGACATGAGTGGAAAGGGCGCCCCATGCAAAGCAGGAAAGGAATTATTGGCGGTTTGCTGAGCCTCGCGGTCTTCGGACTGGCGTGCAGCGTGCCGGCGACTGCCAAGGAAGATGACACCCGGGTGTACCGCTGGAAGGACAAAAGCGGTGCGCAGCACTACGGTGATTATGTGCCGCCGGAACATGCCGGTCAGGGCCACGAGGTTCTGAACAGGCAGGGCGTGGCAATCGAATCGGTGTCCGGTGAACTCACCCCCGCACAACTGGCCGCGCGCCGCGAACAGGCGCGGATCGAAGCCGAAGCTGCCGAAGCCCTGCGGCAGGCCGCCATTCGCGACAAGGTGCTGCTCAGTACCTATTTGTCGGTAGAGGAAATCGAGGCGCTGCGTGACCGGCGCGTCGAACTGCTCGGCGGCCAGATCCGCATTACGCAAAAGTACCTCGATAACCTGCGCGCCAAACTGATCAAACTGGAACGCGAAGCACAACGCTTCAGCCCTTACAGCGCCGAAACCAATGCGCCGCCGATTGATGAAAAACTGGCGCGCGAACTGTCGGAAACCCTGAACTCAATTCTTCTGTATGAGAAGAACCTGGCCAAGTCCCGGGATGAGAGCAAACAGGTGCAGCAGAAATTTGCCGCCGACATCAAACGCTTCATGGAACTGCAGGGCCTGACGCATAACAATTAACGCCTGGTGTCAGACACCGGAATTTATTTGCGTTGTGCCGTTCAGGGAGCGCCCCCCTGTACCCCTGCAAAGGGCCTGATCAGCCGTTTCCTGTGTGGCCGAATCCACCCACTTGGTGCGGAGTGCAGACTCAGCCTGTACCCGTATGTCCGAATCCACCTGCCCCGCGCTCGCTGGCGACAAAATCCGTGACGATTTCAAAATCGGCCTGCACCACCGGCACAATAACCATCTGTGCGAGACGCTCGCCCGGCTCAAGCGCATAGGGTTCGGTGCCACGATTCCAGCAGGAAACAAAAAGCTGCCCCTGGTAATCGCTGTCAATCAGTCCGACCAGGTTACCCAGCACGATGCCGTGCTTATGGCCCAGCCCCGAACGCGGCAGAATCATCGCCGCCAGCCCCGGGTCCTCGATGTAGACCGACAGGCCGGTGGGAATCAGTTCGGTCTGACCCGGAGCAATAGTCAGCGTGGCGTCCAGACAGGCGCGCAAATCAACGCCGGCCGAGCCGTCAGTAGCATGCGCGGGTAACGGAATATCACGGCCGATACGCGGGTCAAGAATCTTCAGCTGTACTTTGCGGCGGCTCACACGGATCTCCTCGGGTTGGTCGGCAGCTCAGGCCGGTTGCCGGGCACGATAACGCGCCGCGATGGTATCCACCAGTTGCCGCGCCAGATCCTGCTTGGACAGTCGGGGAAAAGGCTGGCGGCCACCCGGCCACAGCACCACCACTTCATTGTCATCGGCATCGAAACACAGGTTGGTACCCACCAGGTTGGCAATGATCATATCGAGCTGCTTGCGCTCCAGCTTGATGGTGGCGTGTTCTTCCAGCTTTTCCGTTTCCGCGGCAAAGCCCACCGTGAACGGTGCATCGTCCAGTGCCGCGATGCTGGCCAGCAGATCCGGTGACTTCACCATGACCAGTTCAAAGGTGTCGGCAGATTTCTTGATCTTCTGCTGCGCCGGATGCTGCGGGCGGTAATCCGCAATCGCCGCCGCTCCAATGTAGATGTCGGCGTCGCCGATTTCCGCCATGGTCGCGTCAAACATTTGCTGCGTGGTTTCGGTATCAATGCGTTCCACACCCGACGGTGTCGCGAGGCTGACCGGACCGGCCACCAGCGTAACGCGCGCGCCTGCCGCGGCGGCGGCTTTGGCCACCGCAAAACCCATCTTGCCGGAGCTGCGGTTGCTGACAAACCGCACCGGATCAATCGGCTCGCGGGTCGGCCCCGCCGTAACCACCACTTTCAAACCCTGCAGCGCGCCGTCGGCGCCACCGCGCCGCAGCCGGTTGACGATCTCGGCCGGTTCCGACATGCGCCCGGGGCCGACATCGCCGCAGGCCTGATCACCGGAAGCCGGACCGATAAACAGCGCCTGCCGCTGCCGCAACAATTCGCAATTCGCCTGCGTGGCCGGGTCGGCCCACATGGCCTGGTTCATTGACGGCGCCAGCACCAGGCGCGCGTCGCTGGCCAGCACCAGCGTGGTCAGCAGATTGTCCGCCGTGCCGCCGGCAAGTCGGGCAATCACATTGGCGGTGGCCGGCGCGATCAGAATGATGTCGGCCCACTTCGCCAGTTCAATGTGACCCATGGCAGCTTCGGCTTTTTCATCCCAGATGTCGCCGCGCACCGGTTCGCCCGACACGGCCTGAAACACCGTCGGCGATACCAGTTTCTCGGCGCTCGCGGTCAGCACCACGCGCACTTCGGCACCCTGCTCCCGGAGCCGGCGCACAATGTCGGGACTTTTATAGGCGGCGATGCTCCCGGTCACACCGAGCAGCACCCTGCGCCCCTGCAGTTCACTCATGGCTTTTATTCTAAACGCGCTGCCGGGCGGACCAAATGATTATCTGTCACGGGCATATGTGCCGGGAAACATATGTCGCGGCATTGGCGAGTTTCCGCGCTGACCGGCGGCTTGCCGCGGCGACATAATGAACTGCATGAATCCCCTGCCGCTCTCCGCCTGGCCGGCTGCCGACAAACCGCGTGAACGGCTGCTGGCCGGCGCCAGCCAGCACGGTGACGGCGCACGGCAACTGGCCGACGCCGAACTGCTCGCGGTGCTGCTCGGTCAGGGCGCCCGCGGCATCAGCGCGGTGGAACTGGCGCGGGTGTTGCTGGATCGTTTCGGCGGGGTGCGCGGCACCCTTAATGCGCAACCCCGGGAACTCTGCCAGGTTGCCGGCATGGGGCCGGCCAAGGCGGCCCGGCTGCTGGCCGCGCGGGAGTGCGGCGCGCGCTTTGTGCGCGAGCGGCTGCGGCCCGGCGTCACCATCGGTTCGCCGGCCGACTCGCGCGAATACCTGCTGGCGTCGCTGCGCGACCGGCCGCACGAGGTGTTCTGTTGCCTGTTCATGGATAACCGCCACCGGGTGCTGGCTTTTGACGAGCTGTTCCGCGGCACCATTGACGCGGCTGCCGTGTACCCGCGCGAAATCGTCAAGCAGGCACTGGCACGCAATGCCGCGGCCGTCATCCTGGCGCACAATCACCCGTCCGGCGTGGCGGAGCCCAGCCAGTCGGACCAGCTCATCACCCGGCGTATTCGCGACGCGCTGGAACTGGTGGACATCCGTTTGCTGGATCATTTCGTCATTGGCGACAACCAGTGCGTGTCGCTGGCGAGCCGCGGAATGCTCTGAAATTGCTGGAAAAACGGCCCGGAACCTTGCCTCAGAGGCCCCGGACTGGTATAAAACGCGCCTCACGGCGCACCCGCCGATTATAAGATACTGATTCTAAAGAGGTTGCAAATGTCCCGCGTCTGCCAGGTCACCGGAAAACGGCCAATGTCCGGCAATAACGTCTCGCACGCGAATAACAAGACGCGGCGCCGCTTCCTGCCCAACCTGCACAGCAAGCGCGTCTGGGTCGAGAGCGAGCAACGCTACGTCAAACTGCGCGTGTCGCAAAAAGGCCTGCGGATTATCGACAAGGTCGGCATTGATGCCGTGCTGAAAGACATCCGCAAGCGCGGCGTCAAGGTTTAAGGAGTACCGCCATGAGAGAAAAGATTCGTCTGGTTTCGTCGGCAGGTACCGGTCACTTCTACACCACCGCCAAGAACAAGCGTCTGCATCCGGAAAAAATGGAGACCAAAAAGTACGATCCGGTGGCGCGCAAGCATGTCATGTATAAGGAAGCGAAGATTAAATAATCGCGCTTTTGAAGTTGTTGCGAATCAAAAAGCCCGCTGCGAAGCGGGCTTTTTTGTTTGGCGCATTAAAGCCCGACGCTCCGCCGGAACCATTGCCAGTACGTCGGCCTGCGGCCTCCAAAGTACTGTCAACGGTTCCGCCGCACCGCCTGGCTTTATCAGTAAACAAACGGCGGTTAGCGCCTGCGAGGCTCACCCCGCTGCCTGCAGCTTAAACCGCCGGTTGCAGCATGTAGCCGCGCAGGCGCAGCGCGAATTCTTCCAGCGACTGGATGCCGCTGGCTTCGGCCTCGGCGCACCAGGCTTTGAGCTGCGCCAGCAACTCGGCATTGCTGACATTCGCCTGCTCCCAGATCCGCACCAGCTTTTCGCGCAGTTCATGCACCTGGCGCAACCGGTCATTGTCGTTCAGCACGTGATGCAGCCGCCGGCGCGCCACGGCATCAAGGCGTTCCGGCCGTTGCACCAGTGCGTTGCGGGCCTTGGCAAGCAGGGCATTGCCCCGGTCGGACAGCCGCTCGGCACGCAGTTCCGGCAGCGTCACATGGCGCGTGTAATCGCGCAGCACGTGCATGCGATTGACCAGCACCGCCTGCAGCGTCTGCATGTCGACGGTGCGGTCATTGCTGAGCCGCGGCGCCGGCGCCAGCCGCCGCACCCGGCACAGCCGCAGGGCGCGCAACAGGCAGATGTACAGCCAGCCGATATCAAACTCCCACCACTGCACCGAAAACTTGGCGGAAGTCGGAAACGCATGGTGGTTGTTGTGCAGTTCTTCGCCGCCGATCCAGAAGGCAATCGGCGTCAGGTTAGTGGACGCGTCGGCGGTTTCGAAATTGCGGTAGCCGCTGTGATGGCCAAGACCATTGATCACGCCGGCCGCAAACACCGGCATGGTGATGAGCTGGATGCCGAGAATGATGATGCCGTTGACGCCGAACAGCAGCAGGCTGGTCAGCACCAGCAGCACGATGCCGCCGTTGGGAAAGCGCCAGTAAAACTGCTGGATGCGGTCGCGCGGCGTACCGCGGGAATACTTTTTCACCACCTCGCGCTTGTCGGCTTCGGCGCGATACAGCTCGGCGCCTTCGAGCAACACTTTCTTCAGGCCGAACACCACCGGGCTGTGCGGATCGCCTTCACGCTCGCACAGGGCATGATGCTTGCGGTGCACGGCGACCCATTCGTCAGTGTGCATGGCCGAATTCATCCAGATCCAGAAGCGGAAGAAATGCCGCAGCCACGGGTGCAGGTCAATCGACCGGTGCGCCTGGTCGCGGTGCAGGTAAAGGGTGACCGCCATCATCGATATCTGGATGCCGACAATGGATACCACGACGAGCTGCCAGAAACTCAGATCCAGCAAGCCATGCATATAATTCGCTATGAACGTTTCCATGGACGCTATCTAACCACAGATGCCCGAGTTACCTGAAGTCGAAACCACCCGGCGCGGCATCGCGCCGGCGCTGGAAGGCAGCCAGATCAAGGAGCTGCGCGTGCGCGAGCGGCGCCTGCGCTGGCCGGTGCCGGACGGGCTGGAGGGCCGCTTGCGCGGTCAGCCGGTGCTCAGCGTGGTGCGGCGCGCCAAATACCTGCTGCTGGAAACGCCGGCCGGCTGTGCCATGGTGCATCTCGGCATGTCCGGCAGCATGCGCATCGTGCCGCCGGATGAACAGCCTGAAAAGCACGATCACTTCGACATTGTCACGGACCGTGGCGAAATTGTGCGCTTTAACGACCCGCGCCGTTTCGGTTCGCTGCTGTGGACCGGCGCGCAGCCGGAAACCCATCCGCTGCTGGCGGAGCTGGGTCCGGAACCGCTCAGCGATGAGTTTAACGGCGTATACCTGTGGCAGAGTGCGCGCCGGCGCAGGGTCGCCATCAAACAGCACATCATGAACAGTCACGTGGTGGTGGGCGTCGGCAACATCTACGCCAGCGAAGCGTTATTTCGCGCCGGCATCAACCCGAAGCGCGCGGCGGGGCGAATTTCCCGGCAGCGCATGCAGAAACTCTGCGACGCCATCAAGGCTGTGCTCAGCGAAGCCATCGAAGTGGGCGGCACCACCCTGCGCGACTACCGCGGCGGCGATGGCAAACCCGGCTATTTCCGGCAACGGCTGAATGTCTATGAAAGAGGCGGTGAGCCGTGCCGTGTGTGCGCCACACCGGTGAGCCGCATTATTCAGGGGCAACGCGCCACTTACTATTGCAAGACCTGTCAGCGCCAATAAATTCCGGTGTCTGACACCATCAGTAGACGCGGCCTTCGCCTTCGCCGCGCGGATCAGAGGCCGACTCGACGCGGTTCGGACCGATATCCCAGGTCACCACGTTCATGTTGCCGAAGGGTCGCTGCACTTCTTTAAGGCTGTGACCCATGGCTTCAAGCGCGGCGATTTCGTCTGCGGTGAAAGCGCCGGATTCATAGGACACGCTGTCCGGCAGGTACTGGTGGTGAAAGCGCTTCAAGCTGACCATCTGTTCCGCCGTGGCACCGTCCAGCCAGGCCAGCGCGGCGCGCAGCACCATGGTGATGATGCGGCTGCCGCCCGGTGTGCCCACTACCGCAACGCCGCGGTCTGACTCCAGAAAAGTCGGCGACATGCTCGACAGCGGCCGTTTGCCCGGCGCCACTGCATTGGCCGCGGCACCAACCAGTTCGAATTCATTCGGTACGCCGGGCTTGATGGAAAAATCATCCATCTCATTGTTCAGAATCACCCCGGTGCCGGGCGGCATGAACGCCGAGCCGTACCAGGTGTTAATCGTGATAGTGCCGGCCACCCGATTGCCGTCACTGTCAAGCACCGAGAAGTGCGTGGTCTGATCACCGGCACTGCCGTCCTCGGCAACGCCCTGCAGACTGGCACTCGGCGTTGCCCGCGTCAGGCTGACATCGGCGCGCTGTGCGTCCATGTATTCCCGCGACACCAGCCGTTCAACCGGCACGTCAACGAAATCGCTGTCGCCCATATACAGCGCCCGATCGCGATAAGCGCGGCGCAGCGCTTCAATCAGCAGGTGCTGACCCTGCGGACCGCTGAGCTGCTCCTCACTGTACGCGCTGAGAAAGTTAAACACCTGCGCCATGACAATACCGCCGGATGACGGCAGCGGCGCGCTAACAACCTGCATGCCACGGTAATTCGTTACCAGCGGCTCCCGTTCGACCACCTGGTAATTCGCCAGGTCCTCAAGCGTCCAGTTGCCGCCGGCCGCCTGCACTCCCGCAACCAGCCGCCGCGCGGTTTCACCCTTGTAAAAACCATCGTGACCGCCGGCCGCAAAGCGCCGGATGGTGTCGGCCAGTTCCGGCTGCTTCACCACGTAACCGACGGCCGGTAACTCACCGCCCGGCAGAAAAATCTCTGCCATGGCCGGCCATCTGCTCACCGTGTTTTTGCGAAAGCGCAGCCCCAGCAATGCGCGGGGACTCATCGGGAAACCGTTCTCAGCGTGATATATCGCCGGCTGCAGCAACTCCGCCAGCGGCTTGCTGCCGAAGTTCTCAGCCAGGTAAGCCATGCCGGCAGGCTCCCCCGGAATACCGGCTGCCAGCGGCCCGCTGACCGTCAGCCCTCTGACCGGATTGCCGGCCTGGTCCAGATAGGTAGCCGGCGTGGCCGCGGCCGGCGCGGTCTCGCGCGCATCAATAAAGTGATAGCAACCGCATTCGGCCCTGAATAACAGGAAGAACCCGCCGCCGCCGAAACCGGAGCTCGACGGTTCCACCACCCCGAGCGTAGCCGCCACCGCCACCGCGGCATCAAAGGCATTGCCGCCGGCGGCAAGCACGTCCAGGCCTGCCTGCGTGGCGCGCGGATCGGCCGACGCCACCGCCGCGTCGGCCGGCGTAAAACGCTGCATGTTGTCGGGAAAGACCAGTCCGCAACCGGCGAGCACAACAGCCAGCCACAACACCGCAACACGCGCCGGCAAACGGCGCAGCTTAAAATTCAGCATCAGGAAAAACGCCCGGCCAGCGCGGCCGCCACGGCCGGGTGCACAAACTTGGACACATCGCCGCCCATGGCCGCGATTTCGCGCACCAGCGTGGAAGAAATAAACATGTCGTTTTCACTCGGCGTCAGAAACATCGTCTCGACACCTTCGTCGAGATGGCGGTTCATGGTGGCGAGCTGAAACTCGAATTCAAAGTCGGTCACCGCGCGCAGGCCACGCACAATGACATTCACCTTGTGTTCGCGCGCCACGTTGACGGTCAGCCCGGTATAGCCGGCCACTTCGCAATCCGGCAGGTCACTGAGCACTTCGCGGATCAGTGCAATGCGTTCGTCGAGCTGAAAAGCCGGCGTCTTCGACGGACTGGCAGCCACCGCCACCACTACCCGGCCGAAAATCCGGGCGGAACGGCGCACCAGTTCCTCATGACCGTTGGTAAAGGGATCGAAGGTCCCCGGATACAGTGCCCCCGCACTCATAGGCTTTCCTCTTAAGCTGCGGGCGAGCTGCGCTCGGCCAATGCGTAGCGCACCTGTCCCGCGGTTTTTTCGCGTAGCAATCGCCAGTTGTCCGGCAAGGTTGGCAACGCCTGCTTTTTGCCCGTTTCCAGGTAAATCCAGGCCGGCGCTGCCAGCGCGCCCGATGTTTCGAGCAGTGTACACAAATCGGCCAACCCGGGGTCGGCCTCGGCAGAGTCAGCCGGTAAAAACGGCGGGTCCACAAACACCACGTCAAACGGACCATGCGCAGCCAGGTTCAACTGCCGCGCATCAGCACACAGCAATTCGGCCTGGTCCGCTTCGAGCAGGTCAAGCTGCCGCGCAATTTCATCGGCAACCTCGCGGTTGCGCTCCACCAGCACGGCCGCGGCCGCACCGCGCGACAGTGCTTCGAGTCCGAGCACGCCGGTACCGGCAAACCAGTCGAGACAGCGTGCCCCCGGCAAATGCGGCGCCAGCCAGTTGAACAGCGTCTCCCGCACCCGGTCACCCGTCGGGCGCACACCCGCGGTACGAAAGCGCAGTTTGCGCCCGCGCCATTGCCCGGCAATGATGCGCACGGCGGAATATTCGTCCTGCCGGCGCGCCCGCTTGCGAGTCGCTTTCATGGCGGCAAGCATAGCCGACATTGGGTAACATGCGCGCCATGAGTTCAACCAGAACGGGTTTTTTCGAGCGCCTCAAACAGCGTTTAAACCGCGGCAGCGGCAGTGGTTTCGCTGCGCTCGGCTGGCTGTCCGGGCGGCAGCTCGACGCTGAACTCGAGGAAGAAATCGAAGACCGGCTGCTGATCGCCGATGTCGGCGTGGACAGCACCGAAAAAATTCTCGCCGGCCTGCGCAACCGCGTCAACCGGGCCGACCGCGGGGACGGCGACGCACTGCAGGCGGCGCTGCGCGCCGAACTGATTGACGTACTTGCGCCGCGCGCCGTGCCGCTCGCCATTGATGCGCAGAAAAAACCCTTCGTGATCCTGCTGGTCGGCGTCAACGGCTCCGGCAAGACCACCACGATCGGCAAGCTGGCGCACTTTTACAAACAGCAGGGGCTGTCAGTCATGCTGGCCGCCGGCGACACCTACCGGGCTGCCGCCACCGAACAGCTGCAGACCTGGGGCGAACGCAACGATGTGCCGGTGGTGGCACAGCAGCACGGCGCCGACCCGGCCGCCGTGATTTTTGATGCGGTGGAAACGGCCCGCTCCCGGGGCACCGATGTGCTGCTGGCCGATACCGCCGGCCGGCTGCAGAACCAGGAAGGCCTGATGCGCGAACTGCAAAAAGTGGTGCGCGTGGCCGGCAAACTCGACAGCGATGCGCCGCACGAAATCATGCTGGTGCTCGATGCCAGTCTCGGGCAAAACGCGCTGGTGCAGGCCCGGCAGTTCAGCGCCGCGGTCGGCGTCAGCGGCATCACGCTGACCAAACTGGACGGCGGTGGCCGCGGTGGCATACTGCTGGCTATCGCCAACGAACTGGACATTCCGTTCCGTTTTATTGGCATGGGTGAGCAGGCTGACGACATGGCGCCGTTCGAGGCGGAAAAATTTGTTGATGCCCTGCTGGAAAACTGAGCCAGCATGATTCGATTCGACAGCGTTACCAAACGTTACGACGGCACCGGCGAAGCGCTGCGCAACCTGTCGTTTGAAGTCGACAGCGGAGAGATGGTTTTTCTGACCGGCTCGTCCGGTGCCGGCAAGAGCACGCTGCTGAAACTCATCGCCCTGATCGAACGGCCGACGCGCGGCCAGGTGCTGTTTGACGGCCGCAATATCGCGCGCATGGCGGCACGGGAAATTCCCAGACACCGCCGCCAGCTCGGCGTGGTGTTTCAGGACAACAAGCTGCTGGTGGAGCGCAGTACTTTTGACAACGTGGCGCTGCCGCTGGTGATTGCCGGACTCAATGACCGGGAAATCGCCCGCCGGGTGCGCGCCGCGCTCGACCAGGTCGGGCTGCTGAAAAAGGAACGCAGTAAACCGGGCGCCCTGTCGCTCGGCGAACAGCAGCGCGTCGGCATCGCACGTGCGGTGGTAACCCGGCCGCGGGTGATTATTGCCGATGAGCCCACCGGCAACCTCGACCCGTGGCTGTCGCTGGAAATCATGAAGCTGTTCGGCCGCTTCAACGACATCGGCGTCACCATGCTGATTGCCACCCACGACCTGAACCTGCTGGGCAAACTCGGCGGCCGCCGCATCCGGCTCGAGAACGGCGAACTGGCCGAGCCCGAAGATGATGCGCTGGTGTTTTAGGCAGGATGGTGCAGACGATGAAACACTGGCTCAAACTGCACTGGCGTAACTGCACCGGCTCATTGCGGGATCTGGCGGAACGCCCGCTGGCCACGCTGCTGACCGCGGCCGTAATCGGCATCGCGCTCGCCATGCCGGCGTCACTGAACCTGCTGGTGAAAAACGGCAGCAACCTGGCCGGCAGCTGGGACGACGCGCGCGACTTTTCGGTGTACCTGAAACTTGATACGGAACTCAGCAAGGCGCAACAACTGGTAGACCAGATTGAAGCGCTGACCGGCGTTGCACAGGTCAGCCTGACGTCGGCCGATGCGGCACTGGCCGATTTCCGCGCATCATCGGGGCTTGGCGAGGTGCTTGAAGAGCTGGAAGACAACCCGCTGCCACATACACTTGGTGTGCGACCGATCGAAGACATCAGCGTGGCCGAACTCGATGCACTCGGTCAGCAGCTGGCGCAACTCGACGCCGTGGAACTGGTACAGATTGATACCGAATGGGTGCAGCGGCTTAATGCCATGCTCGATTTTCTGCGCCGGGTGGTATTGCTGGCCAGCACGCTGCTGGTTATCGGTGTGCTGATCATTGTCGGCAACACCATCCGGCTGGACATCCAGAGCCGCCGTGATGAAATTGAAGTACTCAAACTGGTGGGTGCCTCGGACGGTTTTGTGCGCCGGCCGTTCCTGTACGTCGGCTTGTGGTACGGCATCCTCGGCGGCTTGCTGGCGATGCTGGTGCTGTTGCTGGGGAGCTGGCTGCTGGCGGCACCGCTGGAAACCCTGGTCGGGCTGTACGCCAGTGAGGCCAATCTGCTCGGCATGGACTGGGCCACCATCGGCTGGGTGCTGGCGGGCGGGGTACTGAGCGGCTGGGGCGGCGCGTGGACCGCCGTGGCCCGCCACCTGTCAGCCATACAGCCAAGTTAAGTCATTATTTAAGCTCAGTTTTTTTCTTTTCATTATGTTAAATAAAGGGGAACCGAACGGGCTCTTAGCACTCTAATATCGGGAGTGCTAAACTTCGCCACCCCTTTGAGAGAGCCATGACCCAAGCCTTGAGCCTGACTAACCAGAATCTGATTCTCGCCGGACCTACCGGCAGCCTGGACAGCTATATCCAGGCCGTCAACGCCATCCCGGTACTCGACAAAGAGACCGAGTTTGAGCTGGCCCGCCGCCTGCGCGAAGACAACGACATCGACGCCGCCCGCGAACTGGTGATGTCGCAGCTGCGCTTTGTGGTGCACATCGCGCGCGGCTACAACGGCTACGGTCTGGCGCTCGGTGATCTCATCCAGGAAGGCAACATCGGCCTGATGAAGGCCGTCAAACGCTTCGACCCGGAAGTCGGCGTGCGGCTGGTGTCGTTTGCGGTGCACTGGATCCGCGCCGAGATTCACGAATTCGTGCTGAAAAACTGGAAGCTGGTCAAGGTCGCCACGACCAAGGCGCAGCGCAAACTGTTTTTCAATTTGCGCAAGGCCAAGAAAAGCCTGAGCTGGTTGTCCAAAGACGAAACCGCGGCCGTCGCCAAAGACCTTGGCGTCAGTGAGCGCGAAGTCACCGAAATGGAACAGCGGCTCTACAGTCATGACGTGTCGTTTGACCCGACGCCCAATGAAGACGAAGAACGGCCGTATTCACCGGCGCTGTACCTGCCCAATCCGGAAGCCGATCCGGCCATGCAGGCCGAGGCCGATGACTACCATGACCAGGCCAGCGATGCGCTGGTGGAAGCGCTGGAAGAACTCGACGCACGCAGCCGCGAGATTCTGGAATCACGCTGGCTGGCGGAGAAAAAAGCCACCCTGCACGAGCTGGCCGACCGGTTCGGTGTATCCGCCGAACGCATCCGGCAGATCGAAGCTAACGCCATCAAGAAACTGCGCGTTGCCATGGCAGCATAACCACCGGCTGCCCGCCGGCAGACCGCACGCAAAAAAGAGCCCCGCTGATTTATACCGACCAGCGGGGCTTTGTTATATCCGCAACAACAGGTTCGGATTAAGTGCTCATAGTTAAGCGGTAATAGGGTTAAGCGGTAATAGGCACGATGGTGATTTCCACGCGACGGTTCTGCTGCCGCCCGGCAGGCGTGCTGTTGTCGGCAACCGGATATTTCTCACCGCCGCCGACAATGATCATGCGCTCACCCAGTACCTGGCGGGTCTGCAGGTAAGACGCCACGCTGCT
>JAUIEY010000233.1 GCA_030429685.1 Gammaproteobacteria bacterium | reverse complement strand
CAATGACCGGCAACAATTCGGTAGTTTTGACTACCAGGCTTTTGATGAAGTCATGGCCGTTAACGTAAAAGGCCCTGTGCGCATGGTAGAAAAATTTGTCGGCAATGTTGCTGCCAGCGAACAGAAAAAGATCATGAATATTTCCAGCGCGGTCGGATCCATCGGTATGACTTTTGGCGGGCAGAATTTCTATCGCACCAGTAAGGCTGCGCTCAATATGTCCATGCGCACGATTGCCAAGGAACTGCGGCGTTCAAAAGAGCCCGGCTACAAGGAAATCATTGTGGGCCTGATCCACCCCGGAGTGGTGGCGACGGATTTTGCCAAGAACGTGCCGATTCCGATGATTGAGCCGGCCGAATCGGCCGCAGCGGTTATCAAGGTCATCGACAGTTACCAGGACCGCCGCCAGTCAGGCGACTTCATGAGCTATACCGGCAAGGAATTGCCCTGGTAGGGCGTCAGCCGGGAGGTCGTGCCGCAGGTCCGGGCGCGTCAGCGCCATCGGGCTGACCGGATTTGTAAATATATTTGGTACCGGCGCCCCATTGTGTAATGGCATCCACGGTGGCTCGTGCCGAGCCTTCCAGTCGGGTTACCTGGTGCTCTTCAACAATGTAGGTTTTGCCGACGGTCAGAACCGGTGAATCCGGCACGTAGACACTGTAGCGTCCGTCCGGCAGCTGCTCGACAATAAAACCCAGTACCCGGGTAGCTGTGCCGTGCAGGTCTATCTCCGCAGGCGTGAGCTGCATGTTGTCCACACCGATAAACTGCTTGGTGATGGACTGCAGCATGCCGTACAGCGGCACTTTTTCTTCGAGGTAATGATCAATGCGCTCCTTGATGGCGTTGCCCGTCGCGGTCAGCAGCAGCAAGCCGGTGAAAAAGCACAGCGCCACCACAGTAGCCAGCGCCAGTGCGATCAGTACCACGGGATTTTGCAGGAACGGAAAGGGCAGCAGCTCAACAACCTGGGCGGTGAGATCGGTGACAAAAGCCAGTATCTGCACCAGCACAATGATCAGCACTGCCAGCGGCACAATCACAACCAGTCCGCCCAGCGCGGTGGTTTTAACAAAGCCCCAGGTCTGTTTCACGGGTTACTCCCGGATACGCCGGAGGACGGGCTGACAAAAGGGTCCGCCAGCATCCGGTCAGGCCGCAGAATGACGCGGTCGCGATACTCGGCGAGGCCTATGTTCATGGCCTCGTGCCCCAGTTGCGGCTGCGCCGTGTAACTGCCGAACCACCGGTCCCATACTGACAGGCAGAAGCCGAAGTTGCTGTTGGTTTCGTCAGGAATGGAGGAGTGGTGCACACGGTGCATGTCCGGTGTCACTATCAGCCGGCGCACCAACGCATCCAGCCAAAGAGGCAACTTTACGTTGGCATGATTGAAAATCGCGCACGCGTTCAGCGTGATTTCAAACAGCATCACTGCCAGTGCCGGCGGGCCGAGCAGGGCAATGGCGGCCAGCTTGATCAGCATGGAAACCACCAGTTCAAACGGGTGAAAGCGCAATGCGGTGCTGGCATCAATTTCCAGATCCGTATGATGCATGCGATGCAGCCGCCACAGCACCGGTATGGCGTGAAACAGGCGATGCTGCCAGTAGATCAGCAGGTCCAGCAGGATCATGGCAACCGGGACGGCAATAACGGGCGGGACTGCGAGCACATTGAACAGGCCCGTGCCGCGGGCGGCAACTTCCAGCGCGACACCGACAGCCGTGACCGGCAGCAATACCATAATCAGGATGTTGCCGAGCATGGCAACGCCGAAATTGCCCGGCCAGCGCATCAGCGGATCAAACAGCCGCTTGCGCCGCGACCAGATCGCTTCCGCGCTCATCATGATGATCAGGATGCCCACAAAGGCCGCCAGACGAAACTCCATGGGCGCAGTATAGACGAACCCGTCAAGGCGCTGGTTGTTTGTGTGTCAGGGCGATCCGGCGTCGGGGAGAGCGAATACGACCAGTTTATTGGCGATGTTCTGACTGTACATGAACAGATGCCCGCCGGCCGCAATTGCCACGTATTGCCGGCCATCTACGACATAGGTCATCGGCACGGCCATGCCGGCGGATGGCAGGGCAGCTTCCCAGAGTTGTTCACCTGTGACGGTGTCGAAGGCGCGGAATTTTTCGTCTGCGCTGGCACCGATAAAGGTGATGCCGCCGGCAGTACTGACCGGTCCGCCGGACAGTGGCGTGCCCCATTGCAATGGCAATGGCATGCGCGCCAGTTTATCGAGAGTGCCGAGCGGCCGGCGCCAGCGAATGCTGCCATCGTTCATGTCTATGGCGGCAAGTTCGCCCCAGGGCGGCGGTGTGCACGGTGTCATGATCGGTGATAGCAGCGGGCCGGTGGAATACGAATAGGGCGTGCCGGCTATGTCGGTCGGCGGACCGAGCGGCCCCATGCGCGGCAGATTCCTGACCTCATCAGGTATTTCGTCCGTGACCCAGAGCTTCAGGAACATCGGCGCGCGGTTGATCGGCACCACCAGCAAATTTGTCTGCGGGTCGTAGCTGGCGCCGCCCCAGTTATTGACTGACAATCCCGGCAGGCTGGCGCGACCACGCAGGCTTACCGGCTGATACAGGCCGCCCAGGTCGTACTGCGCGATCTGTTCGCGGCAGGCCGCTTTAAACACGTCGAAAAAGCTCCATGCATCGTCCGGGCTGATACCGATATCCACCAGCGGCGCGGGCACAAGCGGATAGGGTTGTGTCGGTGAGAGCTGTTCACCGGCCACACCGGTGGTGGGTACCGCGCGTTCTTCGACCGGAAATACCGGTTCGCCGGTCTCCCGGTGCAGCACAAAGGTCAGCCCCATCTTGGTGAGCTGAATCACCACCGGAATGCGCCGGCCGTCTTTTTCAATGTCCACCAGGATGGGTTGCGCCGGAATATCTAGATCCCAGACATCGTGATGCACCATCTGGTAATGCCAGACGACTTCGCCACTGGCGCC
>JAUIEY010000232.1 GCA_030429685.1 Gammaproteobacteria bacterium | reverse complement strand
AAACCAATGACCTGCGGGATCAGCATGGTGACCGGCTGCCCCAGCATCGCGGCTTCGGCTTCGATACCACCGACGCCCCAACCGAGCACACCCAGGCCGTTCACCATGGTGGTGTGTGAATCCGTGCCCACGACGGTGTCCGGGTAGGCAGTGCGTTCGCCGTTCTGCTCGGCATCAAACACCACCCGGGCGAGATACTCGATGTTGACCTGATGCACGATACCCGTGTTGGGCGGCACCACGCGGAAATTGTCAAACGCGCCCTGACCCCAGCGCAGGAAGGAATAGCGTTCCTTGTTACGCTGAAACTCAATCTTGGTGTTCAGGTCGAGAGCATTCACGGTGCCGTAATTGTCAACCTGCACGGAATGGTCAATCACCAGTTCCGCCGGCGACAGCGGATTGATTTTGTCGGCATCGCCGCCGAGGGAAACAACCGCATCGCGCATGGCGGCCAGGTCCACCACAGCGGGGACGCCGGTGAAATCCTGCAGGATGACACGCGCCGGCGTAAAGGAGATTTCCTGACTGGGCTCCGCCTGCGGATCCCAGTTGGCCAGTGCACTGATGTCGTCATCACTGACATCACCGCTGGCGGCATGGCGCAGCAGGTTCTCAAGCAGAATCTTGAGCGAGAAGGGCAGTTTGGCGACGTGGCCGTCCTTGACTGCATCCAGCTTGTAAATGGCGTAGTCGTTACCGTTTACGGAAAGGGTCGATTTGGCATCAATTGCCATGTTGTTCTCCGAGTTAGGGTTGGCGCGGCGTTGCGGGCGTCCGGGGTACCGGTCGCCGGACCGACGGGCCGGGAATTCGGGCGCGGATTATAGCGAAAGACGGCGGTTTACGCAGACTTGCGGACGCCGGCTGTTGCTGCTGCCGGGCTGGCAGCTGTAATCACGCCACCGCCGAGGCAGATGTCATCGCTGTAAAAGACAGCATACTGGCCCGGGGTTACGGCCCACACCGGCTGCGCAAAGCTGACATCGGCCCCCGCCGGCGACAGTGTTACCTCACACGGCACATCAGCCTGCCGGTAACGAGTCTTGACACTGCAACGGAAATTTTGCGCCGGCGGCGCGCCGGCAAACCAGCGCAAGTCGGCCGCCTGCAGCGCTCCCGACCATAAAAGGGGATGCTCGCGGCTTTGCGCAACTATCAGCACGTTGCGGGCCTCGTCCTTGGCCGCCACGTACCAGGGGGCGTCGCCATAGTCGGCCAGTCCGCCAATGCCCAAACCCTGCCGCTGACCCAGGGTGTAGTAAAGCAAACCGTCATGGCGGCCGATCACTTCACCGGCCGGGGTTTCAATGGCACCGGGTTCTCCCTGCAGATACTGCTGTAAAAACTGCTTGAACGGCCGCTCGCCGATAAAACAGATTCCGGTACTGTCTTTACGCGCGTAGTTGGGCAGACCCCGCTGGTTGGCAATGCGGCGCACTTCCGCCTTGTCGAGTTCACCGAGCGGGAACAGCACATCGGGCAGCGCCTGCGGGTCAATGGCATGCAAAAAATAGCTCTGGTCTTTGCCGCCATCACATCCTTTCAGCAGCCGCCAGCCTGACTGCGTGGCCGCCACTCGCGCGTAGTGCCCGGTAGCCACTTTGTCGGCACCCAACCGTTTGGCATGGCGCAGACAATCGCCAAACTTGATTTCCCGGTTGCAGGCAACGTCCGGGTTCGGCGTTCTGCCGTTGCGGTATTCCGCCAGAAAATCGGCAAATACCTTGTCCCGGTATTCTGCTGCAAAGTTGACATGGTGCAGAGGTATGCCGAGGTCCGCACAGACCGTGCGGGCAGCCTGCAAGTCGGCGGCCGCTTCACAGTAGTCGTCGTCGGCTTCCCAGTTGGTCATGTGCAGGCCCTGCACCCTGTACCCCTGATCCAGCAGCAGCAGGGCGGCAACTGCAGAGTCCACGCCACCGGAGATGCCGACAATCACGGTTGTGTCCGCAAGAGCGTTCATGGGCCTATTGTAAGGCTTTGTGGCCTAGACCACCTGCGCGCGTTCAGTCAGCGCTTCGATCTCGATTTCCCGGAACATATCCAGCGGGAAGTGCTGGCCCGCCTTACAGTCATCGATAGCGCGCAGTACCATCGGGCTGCGCAATTGCGCGCCACGGGACTCAAGTTCCTGGCGGCTAAGCCAGAGTGCCCGCAGAATGCCGTCATCCAGCGGCTGCCCGGCGCGATGGTCGCGGCAACTGCCGCAGAACACCACCCGCAAAAAACGCTCGCCATTATCGGGATGCTGCCAGAGATAAATGCCACTGATGGCCTGTGGTTCGAACAGCCAGCCGGTTTCCTCGCGGGTTTCGCGCACTACCGCTGCTAACAGCGATTCACCCGGCTCAACGTGTCCGGCCGGCTGATTAATCACTTGTTCGCCGCCGGCGAGTTCTTCCACTACCAGATAGCGGCCGTGCCGCTCGATCACCGCAGCGACAGTCAGATGCAAATTTTTCAATGTATTGTTACCAGGCGTTTCTGCCGTGGTGGCGAAACACCGAATCTTCCCAGGGCTGGCGGAACGCATCGAGGTGTTGTTTGACGATATCAGGTTCGTGCGAACCCATAATGCCGTCATTGCTGCGCCCGTCATTGCGGTACAGAATGGTCGAATCGTCGGCAATGATAAACGCATCATGGATGCTGCCGCGATATTTTTCCTGCAAATTGCGAATATCAATGGTGGCATTGAGGCGGCTGGCCAGCCCGACGAATTTGTTGCCGGTGCGCACGGCACGTGCCGGATCCCAGATCAGGGCACGCACTCGGGAATAGCTGCGTGCCAGCACCAGCCGTTTAACTGCTTCCAGAAACGCTTCGTCGTCGTACAGGCCCGGCTCCAGATCCGGCGTCAGAATGGTAATAGAACGCTCGGCCCGCGACGCTACCGCAATAGTCGCCTCGCGCACTTCCTCGGCGGAAGTGACGATACGGCGTTCGGTTTCGAGCAGTCCTTCACTCATGCGATCTCAGGTCCCG
>JAUIEY010000231.1 GCA_030429685.1 Gammaproteobacteria bacterium | reverse complement strand
CAAGGTCCGGCATCTCGGGCTTTCCGAGGCAGGGCTTGAAACGATACGGAAAGCCGCCGCCACCCATCCGATCGCCGCGCTGCAATCCGAATATTCGCTCTGGGAACGCGATATCGAAGCAGAAATTTTGCCGCTGTGCCGCGAACTCGGTATCGCTATACCGGTGGGCAAGGACTCGCTGTCCATGCAGACGCGCTGGCGGGATGCCGATGGCGATAAGAACGTATTTGCGCCGCTGTCACTGATTGTGTCGGCATTTGCACCGGTTGTTGATGTGCGCCAGACGCTGACACCGCAACTGCAGCGCGATAACGACACGGTTCTGCTATTGCTTGACCTCGGCGAGGGCCGCAACCGACTGGGTGCATCGTGCCTGAGTCAGGTCCTGGAACTGCCGGGCGGAGAACCTGCCGACGTAGTCAGCGCCGGCCGCCTGCGGAACTTTTTTGCGGCTATACAGGAGTTAAGCGCCGCACAGTTACTGCTGGCCTATCATGACCGCTCGGACGGCGGTCTGTTTGCCGTGCTTTGCGAAATGGCTTTTGCCGGCCGCTGTGGCGTCACTGTTAATGTGGCAGACGCTGACATTACGGGTGCGTTATTCAGCGAAGAGCTGGGCGCGGTGATCCAGATTCGCAATGCTGACCTGGCGCAGGTGCAGGCAATGCTGGAGCGGCATGAGTTGGCGGATATTGTGCAAACTGTCGGCGTGCCCAATGATGATGGATTGATTCGTATCCGACACCACAATGATGAAGTGTTTGCAGCAGGGCGTGGCGAGCTGCAGCAGGTGTGGGCGGAGGTCAGCTACCGCATGCAGGCCGAGCGCGATAATCCGGCAACGGCGCGGCAACAGTTCGATGCAATTCTCGATGACGCTGACCCCGGGATTGATCCGGTGTTGCCGTTTGATCCGCAGGACGATATAGCCGCGCCGATGATTGCCACCGGTGCGCGGCCGCAGGTTGCTATTCTGCGAGAGCAGGGCGTGAACAGCCACAATGAAATGGCAGCGGCTTTTTTCAAAGCCGGTTTTGCTCCGGTTGACGTGCATATGACCGATATTCTGGCCGGTCGTCGCACACTGCAGAGCTTTCGCGGCGCGGTGGCCTGCGGCGGGTTTTCCTATGGCGACGTGCTCGGAGCCGGCGGCGGCTGGGCCAAGTCGGTGCTCTACAATGAGCAGCTGCGCGATGCTTTCGAGGCATTTTTCCGCCGCGACGACACGTTTGCGCTGGGTGTCTGCAACGGCTGTCAGATGCTGGCCAATCTGCAGGGCATCATTCCCGGCAGCGAGCACTGGCCGCGCTTTGTGCGCAACCGGTCGGAACAGTTTGAGGCGCGTCTCAGCATGGTCGAAGTCACCGATTCGCCGTCCGTTCTGCTGGCTGGCATGCAGGGTGCCCGTCTGCCCATCGCCACTTCGCACGGCGAAGGCCGTGCTGAGTTTGCGTCAGCGGACGAGCAGGATGCTTTTCTGCGTGCAGCCAGGGTACCGGCCCGTTATATCGACAACTACGGCAACCCCACTGAGGATTATCCGGCCAATCCCAACGGTTCACCTGCTGGTATTGCCGGCGCAACTACCGCCGACGGCAGGGTTACGTTGCTGATGCCGCACCCGGAACGCGTGCATCGCACGGTGACCCATTCCTGGGCGCCCGCAGATTGGGGCGAGGACGGGCCGTGGCTGCGCATGTTCCGCAATGCGCGTGTCTGGGTAGACTGATGCCCCTCCGAGATATTCGCCTACAGTGGTTTGAACACGCTGAGCAAGGCAATGCCGGTAACGCATAGCCAAAGTATTACCAACACGCTGGTGGCGGAGATATAGCGACGCCAGAGCAATAGTTCGCGTTCCGGTGTTGAGCCCGCCGCACCAATTTCCTGCCAGATGCGAAAATACTTTCTAAGCTCGATGCGTATCCCGATGCCGCTAACGATCACACCGGCAAATAGCAGCAGTTTTATGGCCAGCCAGCCACTCAGGTCGAGATGGCCGGTGAGGGCGGCTGCACCCGCTAATAGCGCCAGCGCAACGGCAAAGTAGCGGATGCCTTGGTCTGCTTTGCTCAGCACTATGCCGGCTGGCTGGTGCCGTCGTCGATGAGTCAGCTCAACCAGTGCCAGCCAGGCTAAAGCCACCATGCCGGCAATTGCTGCCAGCACGGTGCCACCTGGCAAATAGCCAAATAAGGCGGCCAAAGCTGTTCCCAGACCTATCTGCAGTATCAGTGCATAGCGCACGTGCTGATCTATATCGAGCACGTGCTCCATAAGCCTGTTGCGCTCCGTATAGGGCATTGCCGATGCCCGCGACACGAAACGAAAGGTGCTGTTAATGCAAAGATCCGCGCCGAGCCAGTAACCCAGCACTGCAATGTGCGCGGCCAGCAACAGGGTTATCAGCATGGCGGTTGCGCCCGGAACTCAGGCTTTATCCCACGAATCTATAATGGGTTTGTAGGGATGAATGTGAACCTCACGCCACAAGCCTGCCTTGTGATAGGGATCGGCTTCAATAATTGCCTGTATCTCCCGCTCCGACGGTGCTTCAACAATCAACATGCCGCCCAGCGGCTGTTGCTGTTCGGCATTCAATAATGGTCCGCCTAGCCTGATTGCTGAAAGGTGCCTGCCCATGTATTCCATATGGGCATCCAGTAACTTTTGCCTGATTGGCATGTTGTCTTCGATATCAACCAGGTAGACGAGATAAAGCATGCGGCGGTCGCGAATCTGCCGGCTTAGTCCGTGCCGGTCGGTCGTTTCAGATCCGGTCGCAGAATGCTTAGTACGGTCTCGTCGGGGTCACCCGCGAGCGGGTCTTGCGCAGGCCGTGCAGCGGGCGGGGAGTCTTCATCCCGCGGATCAGCGAAAAAGCGCCGCATGCGCAGGGTTTTCTGCAGCCGGCCGCGGCGCACATAAGCGTGGTGCAGCATGTCTTTCATGGTTTCCAGCAATATGGCGGACATGCCTTTATCCAGAT
>JAUIEY010000015.1 GCA_030429685.1 Gammaproteobacteria bacterium | reverse complement strand
AAGACTATGCACACAGTGAGCCGGGTATGAGCCCGCGAGCGACTTTTTTTAGATGGGTGATGTTATTGCTGATGGCGGGTTTAACCACCGGCTGTATTACGACCGGGCCTACCGGAAAATTGTCTCCGCCTGATGCCGAAGAAGCTGCGCGTCTGAATCTGGACCTGGGCATTTCCTATTTAAAGCAGGGCAAGCTGGAAGAGGCATTGCGCAAACTGGAAAAATCGATTCAGGCCAAGCCCGACAACCCGGGCGCCTATCGTGTGCAGGCGCTGGTATATGGTCAGCTGAATGATCTGCGCCGAGCCGAAGCCAGTTATCGTGACGCCGTGCGCTACGGCGCTAACGATCAGGCAGCACTTAATGATCTGGCGGTATTCTTGTGTCGGCAGGAAGAGAGCTACAAAGAAGCGCTTAATTATTTCGACCGGGCGATAGAGGTACCTGAATATCAATATCGTCATGAAATTCTAACCAATGCAGGTAAATGCGCTAAGCCTTACGACATGGAAAAGGCGGAGGCTTATTTGCGCCGCGCTATTACCATCAAGCCGCGCTACCCGGAAGCGTTGTATCACCTCGCCGATATTTCCTACCAGACCGGGCAATGGTTGCCGGCGCGCGCATTCGTGGAGCGCTGCCTGGCAGCCACCACACCCGTGCCGGAAGTGCTGTACCTGGCGTTTTTGATTGAAACCGCGCTGGACGATGCGGTGGCGGCACAAACCTATCGGGCCCGACTGCTGGGTAATTTCCCCGAGTCAAAACAGGCCGGCGAATTGCTGGACAAAGAGCGTGAGCGAGGCTGACGAAACTCCCGAGCGCGCTGCCGCCACGGCCGAACCGCAGCCCGGTCCGGGCGCGCGCCTGCTGGCGGCGCGCGAACAGGCCGGACTTTCCGTCCACGACGTTGCGCATGAACTGTATCTGGATGTCGCTATTGTCAAGGCGGTCGAGGCCGACCAGCTGGATACGCTGGGCGCGCCGGTTTTTGTAAAAGGCTATCTGCGCGGTTATGCGCGCCTCGTGGACTTGCCCGAGCAGGAGTTGGTTGATTCATGGCAGCCGGCTGAAGCAGATGCGGAAGCATTCCGCGCGCAGTCTGTGCAGACCGAAATGCGCACCGGGGCAAGCCTGTCCAATTTCGTGCTCTGGGTGTTGCTGGGTTTGCTGGTGCTGGGCAGTCTCATTTATCTGCTTGCGGGCGACAACAATGAACCCGCGGTGCAGGCTGTGCCTGCGGCGTCGGCTGAACCCGCTGAATTGCCATTGCCCGAGCGTGACAGCGAATTTGTGGTGGAGGAAGCGGCCGCAGCCGAATTCAGTCTGTCTGAGCCTGAGCCTGCCACGAAAGCGGAGTCGCAGCCGACTGCGGCAGTTTCCCCGGTTGCTGAGCCGGCTCAGCCCGACGTCGCGCCCTTGCCCGAACCCGAGACGCAGGCGCCGCTTGAAACGGTCTCCGTCACACTGACGTTCAGTGACGAATGCTGGGTGGAATTATCCGACAGTCGCCGGCGCCTTTTGTACGGACTGGAAAAGGCCGGTAGCGTAAGGAATTTTTCGGCGCGGCTGCCGCTGCGGTTTTTTGTCGGCAATGCCGAAGCGGTACAGATCAGTATCGGCGAACAGCCTTACGTCATACCGGCGCGGGTAAGGACCGGCCGAAATACCGCGAGATTTGTGTTGAACGCCGACGAATTGCAGGGATTGCAATGAATAAAAAAATTACCGGCATTCGTGGCATGAGCGATCTGCTGCCCGATGAGACACCGCTGTGGCAATTTGTCGAGGGCGTTTTACGGCGCATTGCCGCCGGCTATGGTTACCGTGAGTTTCGTGTGCCGGTGGTGGAGCGTTCTGAATTGTTCAAACGGTCTATCGGCGAAGTAACCGACATTGTCGAAAAAGAAATGTATACCTTCGAGGATCGCAACGGTGAAAGCCTGACGTTGCGGCCAGAGGGCACGGCCGGCATCGTGCGGGCCGCAATCGAAAATGGTCTGTTGCACAATCAGAAGCAGAAGCTCTGGTACACGGGCCCGATGTTCCGCTACGAAAAACCGCAGAAAGGCCGGTATCGCCAGTTTCATCAGTTTGATGTTGAAGTGTTTGGCTACGACGGTCCCGATATCGATGCCGAGCTGATCCTCATGACTGCTCGGATGTGGCAGGAGCTGGGTATTAAAGATGTGGAGCTGCAGCTCAATTCACTGGGCACGCCCGCATCGAGGACAGCCTATCGCGATCGGCTGGTTGAGTATTTTGCTGCGCACCGGGACAGTCTGGACGACGAAAATCGCGACCGGCTGCACCGCAATCCACTGCGGCTGCTGGACAGTAAACTGCCGGAAATGCAGCCGCTGATAGCTGCTGCGCCGCAACTCACCGACAGTCTGGATACAGTTTCCGCCGAGCATTTCGCGGGCCTGCAGGAATTGCTGACGGCGGCCGGCGTTGTCTTTAGCCTCAATCCGCGCCTGGTGCGCGGGCTGGATTACTACACGCGTACGGTGTTCGAGTGGGTGACGGACAAGCTGGGCGCGCAGGGCGCTGTCTGCGCCGGGGGCCGCTACGACGGCCTGGTGGAGCAGCTGGGAGGCCGGCCGACCCCGGCCATCGGCTGGGCTATGGGGCTCGAGCGCTTGATTGAAATGGTCAAACTGGCGGAAACTCCCGTACCCGCAGGTAATCCCGACGTCTATCTGGTCGCGGTGGGCGAAGCTGCCGGGCGGCAGGCGCTGCTGCTGGCCGAGGATTTGCGTACCGCGCTGCCGCAATATGGCATTGAGGTAAACGCTGGCGGTGGCAGCTTTAAATCGCAGTTTAAGCGGGCTGACAAAAGTGGTGCACGCCTGGCCGTGATTCTCGGCGCTGACGAGCTGGCAAACGAGCAGGCGGGCCTGAAGAATCTGCGCCATGAAACTGAGCAGCAAACCGTTGCCTGGCAGGATCTGATTGCGGCCATAGACGGTGAATTGACAACAGACTGAAAGCCGGCCGGACCGCCGGAAAACAAAGCAGGGAAACAATACAGTGACAGACGAATTACTAACGGAAGAACAGGAAGCCGAACGCGCCCGGACATGGCTGCGTGAAAACGGTATTTTTATTGCCGCCGGCGTGTTGTTCGGGCTGAGCGGTCTGTTCGGCTGGCAGGGCTGGCAGGATTACCAGCAGGAGCGCGCCGGTGAAGCTTCGGCAGTCTGGCAGCAGATGAACGATGCGATTGCCGGTGAGCGTTTCAACGAAGTCAGCGAAACCCTGGCGCTGCTTGAGAGTGACTATGCCAATACTGCGTATCTGGATCAGGCGCGACTGGCGCTGGCTCGCATGCACATGGAGCGCAGCGATGCCGAAGCCGCCAAGCAGCAGTTGCAGTTGCTGGAAGAAGAAGGTCGCGACCCGCAGCTGCGCAATGTGGCGGCCCTGCGGCGCGCCCAGATACTGATTGCGGAAGGCAGTCACGATGCCGCGCTGCAGTTGCTGGGCGGCATTGATGCAGCCGGGATGACCAGCCTCCGTGAGGAATTGCGCGGCGATGCGCTGGTTGCGAAAGGCGACCTGGCTGCCGCACGCGATGCCTACGAAACGGCCCTGAACGCGGATACCGGTGGCGCCATCGACCGTAATTTTGTGCAGATGAAGCTGGACGATGCGGCGGCGTCGCTGACCAGCGTTGCCGCCAATATGCAAATGCCTGACGCAGAACTGCCGGCATTGGAAGACGCCGCCGAGTGATGCTGTCCCGACGTCCATCTGCCGGTCCGGCTGTCCCCGGTCAGCGCATATTGCTGCTGATTGCCACACTGGGGCTGGTACTGGCAGGCTGCAGCTCCAATGACATCGATCCGGATGAATTACCGGCAGAACTGGTCAAGTTTGAACCCGCGTTTCGGGTTGAACGTGTGTGGAGTGCGAGTGTCGGGGACGGCACCGAAAACCTGCGTCTCGGTTTGCGCCCGGCTTCCGACGGTGACCGTATTTACGCGGCGGCACACGACGGCAGGGTAATCGCCCGCGATGCATTAACAGGCAAGCGCATCTGGTCAACTAAGACTGATCTGCCGTTGTCAGCCGGACCGGGTACCGACGGCAACATCGTAGTGGCCGGCTCCAGCAACGGTGAAGTGGTGGCGTTGAGTGCTGCTGACGGCGCGCAGCTCTGGGTGCACGAAGTTACCAGCGAAGTGCTGAGCGCGCCGGCGGTGGCAGCCGGCAGGGTGGTGGTGCAGACGGTTAACGGCAAGCTGACTGCGCTGGATGCAAACGATGGCACGCCGGTCTGGTCGGTGCAGCAATCCATGCCACGTCTGTCAGTGCGGGGCACCGCCGCGCCGGTGATCACCCGTTCCCAGGTGATCAGTGGTTTCGACAATGGCCGTGTGGCAAGTTTCGATCTGGAAAGCGGCGCCCAGCTCTGGGATGTATTGATGGACCCGCCTTCAGGGCGCACCGAACTGGATCGGCTGATAGATATCAATGCCAGCCCTGTGATTGCCGGTAGCGACGTTTATGCGGCCGGTTATCAGGGGCGCATTGGTGCAATTGCAATTGAATCCGGCCAGTTACTTTGGTCACGCGAACTTTCCAGCTACAGCGGCATCAGCGCCGATGTCAGCAGCCTTTATGTTACCGATCAGCGCAGTGAACTGGTCGCGCTTACCCGCGGTTCCGGTCGCGAGCTCTGGCGCCGCAAGGACGTGCGGAATCGTGACGTGACTGCCCCGGCCATACTTGGCTCGTCCGTGGTAGTCGGGGATTTCGAAGGCTATGTGCACTGGTTCGACATCGCGACCGGCGCGCTGCAGGCTCGTGTTAAAGCCGGTGGTGAACGTATATCGTCGCAGCCGCTGGTACTCAACGATATGGTCTACCTGATGACGGACGCCGGCACGGTGTATGCCTATCGCATCAAAACCGCTAAGTCTGCGAAGTCTGCCAGTCCTGCCCGTGTCAGCGGGGGCTAAACCTTGCTGCCCGCGATTGCCCTGGTCGGACGGCCGAATGTCGGCAAGTCCACCTTATTCAACCGTCTGACCGGCACGCGCGACGCCCTGGTCGCAGATTTCCCCGGTCTGACGCGCGACCGTCTGCACGGCTTCTGCCGTTCCGAATACGGCTCCGCCATTGTCATCGACACCGGCGGTCTGGGCGGCGATGAGGATGAAGTCAGCCAGTTGATGGCACGCCAGGTGGAACTTGCAGTTGTCGAGGCAGATGTCGTTCTGTTCATGGTGGAGGCCGGCACCGGCGTTACTGCTGCCGATGAAAATATTGCCGGGCTGTTGCGGCGCAGTGGCAAGAAGGTAATGCTGGTTGTGAACAAGGCGGAAGGGTTGCCGGCAGCTGAAACGGCCGCCGAGTTCTGGGAGCTCGGCCTCGGCGAGCCACAGGTAATTTCGGCGCAACGTGGCGACCGGGTGCGTGATCTGCTGCGGCTTGTGTTCGCGGCCTGTCCCACGGGTGAGCAGGGTCCGGCACCGGTGCTGGAGGGGGTGCGCATAGCCGTGGTCGGCCGACCCAACGTCGGCAAGTCGACGCTGATCAACCGCTATCTCGGCGAAGAGCGGCTGGTGACCCAGAATGAGGCCGGCACCACGCGTGACAGTATTTATGTGCCGTTCGAATCGGACGGGCAGAAATATGTGCTGATTGACACTGCGGGAATTCGCCGCCGTGCCAGGGTCACCGATACCATAGAGAAATTCAGTGTGGTGAAGTCGCTGCAGGCAATTGATGCGGCTGATGCGATTATTGTTTTGCTGGACGCCCGTGAGGGAGTATCCGAGCAGGATGTTTCGTTGCTCGGACTGGTGGTCGAGCGCGGTCGCGCCCTGACGGTAGGAATTAACAAGTGGGACGGGCTAAGCAATCAGCAAAAAAACAAGCTGCGTGCAGAGCTCGACCGGCGTCTGCCTTTTCTCGATTTCGTGGATCAGCATCCGGTTTCGGCGCAGCACGGCAGTAATATTCATGACCTGCTGAACAGTGCCAGGCGCGCGGCGCAATGCGCGCTGGTCGATATGCCGTCCGGCGAACTGACCCGCATTCTCGCCGCGGCCATTGCGGCACATCCGCCGCCATTGGTGCGCGGTAGGCGAATTAAACTGAATTATGCGCACCAGGGCGGTCGCAATCCACCCATCGTCGTGGTGCACGGCAATCAGACCGAACGGCTGCCGTTGAGTTACCGGCGCTATCTGGTCAATTGCTTTCGCGATGCGTTTAAATTGCGGGGCACGCCGTTGCGGCTGCAGCTGGTGACCGGTCAGAACCCCTATGCCGGTCGCCGTAACAAGCTCACGCCGCGGCAGGAACGCAAGCGCGACCGCCTGCGTAGCCGGCGCAAAAGCAAGTAGCGGTGAGGCCTGCCGTCGTTATGTGCATATAACCAATAGGTGCCCGACAGCTGCTCGCGCTGCCGCATAATACGGCTGCATCAAGAGCAGAACCCGTAAATACCGTGGACTCATCTCGCAACACTTACATCTGGCCGGGCAGTTTTGAAATGCATCGGGGCGGCGTGCTGGAAAGTCCCTCAGTGGTGTATGAAACCTGGGGCAGGTTATCCCCGGAGGCCGACAATGCCGTGATGATATTCACCGGTCTGTCGCCGTCCGCGCATGCCACCTCGTCGCCGGCCGATCCGGCGCCCGGCTGGTGGGAGGAAATGGTGGGCCCGTCCCGGCCGATTGATACCCGCCGCTATTTCGTGGTCTGCATGAATTCGCTTGGCAGCTGCTTTGGTTCCACGGGGCCTGCGTCCATCAGTCCGGCGACCGGCGAGCCCTATCGGCTCGGGTTTCCCGTGCTGTCTCTGGAGGACATTGCCAGCATGGGCCGGGCGGTACTGGAGGAACTGGGGATCACACGGCTCGCCGGCCTGGTCGGACCGTCCATGGGCGGCATGACCGCGCAGGCTTTTGCGGCAATGTTTCCCGGCACCTATGAGCGGTTGCTGCTTATTTCCACCGGGCCGCGCGCGGAACCATTTTCCATTGCGCTGCGTTCGATGCAGCGTGAGCTGATTCGACGCGACCCGGAATGGCGCGACGGCTACTATCCGCCGGGCGCAGGTCCGATTCAGGGCATGCGCATGGCACGCAAGCTGGGCATGATGACCTATCGTTCCGCCGCGGAATGGCAGCAGCGTTTCGGCCGCGAGCGCATTCCCGAAGAGCGCAAAAGCGGTGACGGTTTCGCCATGGATTTCGAAGTCGAGTCGTATCTGGAGGCCCACGCCAACAAGTTCATCGGGCAGTTTGACGCTAATTGCTACCTGTATTTGTCACGCGCTTCGGACCTGTTCGATATCGCCGAACATGGTGGCTCGGTGGAAGCCGGTCTGGCGCGTATAGACGCAGCGCGGGTGCTGGTCATAGGCGTACCGACCGATTTGCTGTTCCCGGTGCATCAGCAGCGACAACTGGCGGAGGCTCTGCGCAAAGCGGGGCGTGAAGTGGAGTACGCGGAACTGGATTCTATCCACGGCCACGATTCTTTTCTCGTTGATATGGACAAGTTCCGTCCGCCGGTAAAAGCCTTTTTCGATTCCTGAAGCCTGTGCTTTGCTGTCATGAAGACTTACGAATTGCGCTAACGGTTGCGACGATCGTGCCGTCTTTCAGCTGAGCCTCGACAGCATCGCCGGTTTTGAGTGTTGCCGCACTGGTGATCACCGATTTTTTACCGGCCGGATGTACGATGGCATAGCCGCGCTCCAGGGTGGCCAGTGGACTGACAGCATGGAGATTGCCGCTCAGTGCGCCAAACTCCTGCCGCGCATTGCTCAGCCTGACTCCCATGGCGCGCTGCAGCTGCCGGTTGAGGCGACGGTGAGCGGCCTGCAGCTCGACTAAACGCGGTTCGGGCAGGCGTGACAGCAGGCGGCGGTGGGCCGCTTCCCAGATCATTCGTTCGCGTCTGATACAACGTTGCAGGCTGCGCGCCAGCGCGCCGGCCAGATCATCGCAGCGTTGCTGTAAATCCTGCAACACTGCCTGCGGGTGCACCCGCCGCAGGCGCGCCTGCTGCTGATGCCAGTGGTCACGCTGCCGGCTGAGCAGACGCAGCACTGATACGGCTGCCTGCCGCTCAGCAGTTTGCAGTTTGTCACGCAGGGTTGCGCGATCCGGTGCCACCAGTTCGGCAGCTCCTGACGGTGTCGGTGCGCGCATATCGGCGACCAGGTCGGCAACGGTAATGTCGATTTCATGGCCTACCGCGGCGACCACCGGCAGTGCGCTGGCAAAAATTGCCCGCGCCACGATTTCCTCATTGAAAGCCCACAAATCCTCCAGGGAACCGCCACCGCGACCGACGATGAGCAGGTCGCAGTCGGCCCGCCGGTTGGCCAGCTCTATGGCGGTGCTGATTTCCGCTGCGGCACCTTCGCCCTGCACGCGGACGGGGTAAACAATCACTTCGGCCAGCGGATGGCGGCGCCCGAGAATCTGCAAAATATCGCGTATCGCTGCACCGGTGGGTGAGGTCACCACCCCGATGCGCATCGGCAATGCCGGTAACGGCTGTTTGTGCGTCTCGGCAAACAGGCCTTCAGCCTGCAGTCGGGCCTTGAGTTCTTCCAGCTGCCGGCGTAACAGTCCTTCGCCGGCTTCCTCGAGGTGCTCAACAATTATCTGGTAGTTGCCGCGCGCCTCGAACAGGCTCACCTTGCCGCGCAGCAAGACCTGCTGGCCACTGGCGGGTTTGCAGCGCAGACCGCGCTGCGAACCCCGAAACAGCGCGCAGCTGACCTGGGCATCGGCGTCCTTCAGGTCGAAGTACATGTGCCCGGAGGAATGGTGGGTGAAGCGCGAAATCTCGCCGCTGACCCAGATGCCCGGAAAATTGCCTTCCAGCAACTGTTTGGCTTCGCGGTTCAGTTGCCGGACGCTGTATACCTGCGCGTCTGCGGGCAGGCCGGTGCTTGAAGATGGGCGGGAAGGCATGAGTTTCTGGGCTTCTGCGCGGCCGGCTGATGCTAATGGTTTACGAAGCTGAGGCCGCAGCGTAACATTAACCGCTAAACCCCGACAGCCAATGTGTCGGCCGGCCTCAGGATCAGTGTATCCCATGGCGGGCCGATGGCTTAAAGCATCAAAAATAAACGGAAACCTGTATGCGGATTGCCAAGGAAGCTCTAACTTTTGATGATGTTTTATTGCAGCCGGATTTTTCCGCCATCCTGCCGCGCGAGGTTGAGCTGAAAACCTGGGTAACCCGCGAAATTTCTTTGAATATTCCGCTGCTGTCGGCAGCGATGGACACGGTTACCGAAGCCCGCCTCGCGATTGCACTGGCCCAGGAAGGCGGTATCGGTGTTATTCACAAAAACATGAGTCCCGAGTCGCAGGCGCGGGAAGTGCGTCGGGTGAAGAAATTTGAAAGCGGTATTGTCACCAATCCGGTGACAGTCTCGCCTGACAAGTCCATCCGCGAAGTCATTGAACTGACCCGGGCCAAGGGTTTTTCCGGCATGCCGGTGGTTGATGCCAAGGGCGTTACGGTCGGCATAGTCACACACCGCGACTTGCGGTTTGAAACCCAGCTCGAAGCACCGGTTTCGTCCGTCATGACGCCGCAGGAAAAGCTGGTCACCGTGCGCGAGGGGGCTTCTAAAGACGAAGTACTGTCCCTGTTGCATAAATACCGCATTGAAAAGGTGCTGATCGTCAACGACGATTTTGAGCTGCGCGGCATGATTACTGCCAAGGATTTCCAGAAAGCTGTCGATTATCCGCTGGCCTGCAAGGATGAGCGCGGTGCGCTGCGGGTAGCCGCGGCAGTCGGAACCGGCGCGGATACCGAAGAACGGGTCAGCCTGCTTATTGAAGCCGGTGTCGATATGGTGATTGTGGATACGGCGCATGGCCACACGCAGGGCGTGCTGGACCGGGTGGTGGCGATCAAGAAGGCAGCACCTGATACCCAGGTGGTAGCGGGCAATATTATTTCCGCTGATGCCGCCAAAGACCTGGTAAAAGCCGGCGTGGACGGCGTCAAGGTCGGTATCGGGCCGGGTTCTATCTGCACCACCCGTATTGTTGCCGGTGTTGGTGTGCCGCAGATCAGTGCGGTGGCTGAAGTGGCTGAAGCGATGCAGAAAAGTGGCGTGCCGGTTATAGCCGACGGCGGCATTCGTTATTCCGGAGATATAGCCAAGGCCATTGCGGCCGGTGCTTCCTGTGTCATGGTCGGGAGCCTGTTCGCCGGCACTGAGCAATCGCCCGGCGAGGTCGAGTTGTATCAGGGGCGTTCCTACAAGTCATATCGCGGCATGGGCTCACTCGGTGCCATGTCCGGTCAGCATGGCAGCTCTGATCGCTATTTTCAGGATGCGGCGGAGCAACTGGAGAAACTGGTGCCGGAAGGCATCGAAGGGCGAGTGCCCTACAAGGGTGATGCCGTGGCGATAGTGCATCAGCTCATGGGTGGCCTGCGTGCCGCCATGGGTTACACCGGTTGCGGCAGCATCGATGAAATGCGCAGCAAACCGAAATTTGTCCGTATTACATCAGCCGGCATGCGCGAAAGCCACGTGCATGACGTCACTATTACCAAGGAAGCGCCGAATTACCGTGTCGAGTGAAGACGCTACCAGCGACCGCATACTCATCCTCGATTTCGGTTCCCAGTACACGCAGCTGATTGCGCGCCGGGTGCGCGAGGCCGGCGTATACAGTGAAATACTGCCGTGGGATGCGGACCCGAAGCTGCTGCGCGACTTCGCGCCCCGCGGCGTTATCCTCGCCGGCGGCCCGGAGTCAGTGGTCTATGCTGATCCGCCCAGGGCGCCCGAAATGATTTTTGCAGCCGGCGTGCCGTTGCTGGGAATTTGCTATGGCATGCAGACTATGGCGGCGCAGCTAGGCGGTGAGGTAGCGCCGTCCGAGCATCGCGAATTCGGTCATGCCGAGGTTGATCTTACCGGCAGCAGCCGGCTGCTGGACGGTCTGGCCGAAGGCGAGCATCTGCAGGTATGGATGAGTCATGGCGACCGGGTTACCGGGCTGCCTGATGGTTTCAGTGCCGTCGCCAGCAGTGGCAACGCGCCACTGGCGGCTATGGCGGACGATTCGCGGCGCTACTACGGTATTCAGTTTCACCCCGAAGTTACGCACACCCGTTCGGGGCAGCAAATTATCGAGCGCTTTGTGCACGACATTTGCGGCTGCGCCAACGAATGGAACCCCGGCAATATCATTGCCCGCGACATCGAGAATATTCGTGCCCGGGTAGGTGACGGCAAAGTGCTGCTGGGGCTCTCCGGCGGCGTGGACTCGTCGGTGGTTGCGGCCCTGCTGCACGAAGCGCTGGGCGATCAGCTGGTGTGTGTGTTTGTGGATCACGGGCTGTTGCGCCTGCATGAGGGCGACCAGGTGATGCAGGTGTTTGCGGAAAACCTCGGCGTCAACGTGATTCGTGTCAATGCGGAAGAACGCTTTCTGGCCGAGCTGGCCGGTGTGACCGACCCGGAGCAAAAACGCAAGATAATCGGCCGGCTGTTCATTGAGGTCTTTGACGAGGAAGCTGCGCGGCTCGAAGGTGTGGAGTGGCTGGCGCAAGGCACAATCTATCCGGATGTCATCGAGTCAGCAGGCGCCAAAAGCGGCAAGGCACATGTCATCAAGTCCCACCACAACGTGGGCGGGCTGCCGGAGGACATGAAGCTCAAACTGATTGAGCCGCTGCGGGACCTGTTTAAGGACGAGGTACGCAAAATCGGTGTCGAGCTGGGGCTGCCGCACCAGATGGTCTACCGACATCCGTTTCCCGGGCCTGGACTGGGGGTTCGCATACTCGGTGAAGTGACCAAAAGCTATGCAGATCTGCTGCGCCGTGCCGACGACATCTTCATTCAGGAACTGCACAATCACGACCTCTACGACAGCGTCAGCCAGGCTTTCGCGGTGTTCCTGCCGGTGCGCTCGGTCGGGGTCATGGGCGATGGTCGCAAGTACGACTATGTGATCGCTTTGCGTGCGGTGGAGACCATTGATTTCATGACGGCACGCTGGGCGCAGTTGCCCTATGATTTTCTGGACCTGTGTTCGCGCCGCATCATCAATGAGATCGACGGTATCTCGCGCGTGACCTACGATATTTCCGGCAAGCCGCCCGCTACCATTGAATGGGAATAGCAGAGGGGCTAGTGGGCGACGCAGATTTCATGGCGCAGGCGCTGCAGCTCGCCCGTCAGGCCGAAGAGGCCGGCGAGGTGCCGGTTGGTGCCGTGGTGGTGCATGACGGGCAGATTATCGGCCGTGGCAGCAACGCACCCATTTCCGAGACCGATCCGACAGCTCATGCAGAAATTGAAGCCTTGCGCGAAGCCGCCCGATTGCTGGGCAATTACCGGCTGCCGGAAACCACCCTGTACGTGACGCTGGAGCCTTGTCCGATGTGTGCCGGTGCCATGGTGCATGCGCGCGTGGCAAGGCTAGTCTATGGCTGTGCCGATCCGCGCAGTGGCGCAGCGGGTAGCGTCTACGATATTGCGGCATCCGCAAAGCTCAATCATCGCCTTGAGGTCACCGGCGGAGTTCTCGAGGGCGAGAGCAGGGAACTGTTACAGGAATTTTTTCGCGCGCGCCGCTGACGGGGCTGTGTCAGGTGGAACTGGTCTCGCTGCCGACAGCTGCGGTTTGCAGCGGCGCCGTATCATCCGGATAAGCGTCCGGCAACGCCGGTTGAGTGCGTTCTGCCTCGCTACTCAGCCAGTTCAGGATTTCAAAGTAGGTGCGCACGTTGTCCACGTAGCCGACAGGTTCCCAGCCGCGGGCATAGCCATGCGGTACCTGGCTGTACCATTCCTTCTGGGTGAGCAGCGGCAGCATTTCCTGGATTACCAGCCAGCGATCCGGATCCAGATCATTCATTCGCGCCAGCCGGCGGGCATCCTGCAGGTGGCCGTAGCCAACGTTATAGGCAGCCAGCGCAAACCAGATCCGGTCAGGTTCAGGAACATCATCCAGGCGATTGTATATATTAAGAAAATAGCGTGAGCCTGCGCTGATGCTCTGGGCGGCATCGCGGCGATTTTCCACGCCCATGCGGCCGGCGGTGGAACGGGTCAGCATCATCAGGCCCCGGACACCGGTGGGCGAAACTGCCTGCGGATCCCAGTGCGATTCCTGATAGCCGATTGCGGCCAGCAGGCGCCAGTCTACGCCGGTTTGCTGACTCGCGGTCAGGAACATCTGCAGATAGTCCGGCAGTCGCGAGCGCACGTGGCGTTTGAAGGTGCGCGTACCGACGTAGTCGAAGCGGTCGGTGTGGCCGTAATAGCGTTCTTCGATCTGCGCCAGCAAGCCGTTTAGTTTGGCTTTGGCAAAAAAGTCCTCAGCCTCGCGGCGCAAAAAGTCTGTGTCGCGGCCAAAAGCCCAGGCTAGCTGGTCGTCTTTTTTCAGCCGCATGGCCTTACGCAAATCCGGCATGTAGTAGCGATGCACGTAGTAGTCGTTGCTGTCGACCACGGTGTAATCGAGTGTCTGATCGTGCACGTCCTGCAGCAGATCAGAGGGTTCCGCGTAAGGGTTTTCCGACCATGCCAGTTGCGGATGCTCAGCACGCAGCCCGTGCAGCGTCTCGGCGAAACTGCTGGATGCCATGATCTCCAGGCGCTTGCCCTGCAAGGCGTCCAGACTGCGTGGCCGCCCTGTGTTGAGCTTGTAGACCAGATACTGGGAGACCTGCTGATAGGCAGGGCCGAAATTCACCCGCTCCTGCCTGGCGGGTGTGACCGTCAGACTGGCAGCGGCGATATGCGCCGTGCCGCTTTCCAGCGCAGTAAAAATTTCCGCCAGGCTGTCGGCAAATTGATAGTCAATCCGGATACTGCGCTCGTAGCGTTCTTCCAGATGAGCGCGGAAGGCTTCCACACGCTCATATTCAGGGCCTTCGTAACCGAGAGGGCCCCGATAGAACGTAGTCGGGCTGTTCCGGGTAATAACCCGCAACTGACCCGTCTCCAGTACTTCCTCCAGTGTGCTCGGTGATCGTGAGCATGTGCTCAGAACCAGCGCAAGCAACACAATGGTTGCTCTTTTCATATACAGATAATGCCGCTGCCGGTTTCCAAAACTCAGGAACAGGCGAGCGGCATTTCTCGTTATTATTGAGGCCAATTTTACACGGCAGTCCCTGCCAAGGCTACGTGGCTGCCGCCAAAGATTCCGACAGTTCTTATGTAAGTTCCTTTATAAACAATAATTTACGATAAACTATTTAACTTAATCCGGAAAATTCCTGCGGCGGGAAGTGCGCAGAGCGGTGCGCACCCGACTGGGTCTGTTGCCGCGGAATCAATCAGAAAGCGGTGGTTTTCGTGACCATGCACCAGATGATGTAGAAGGTCAGGAAGGTTGAGCCTATCCCTCGCAGGGCGGCGCCGCGCACGTCACGTTTCGGGTCTGCCTTGTGGGTGTCGACGGCGTAGCGAATGATATCCGGCACCAGCTGCAGTGCTGCCATGATCCAGAATGCCACATAGGCATGCAGCGCCCAGGGTGCGTTCTCGAAGCCGCCGAAATAGCCATTGAGCAGCATCACGCCGAACAGCGGCGTCAGGATGGAGGTTGGCATGGTGATGCTCAGTGCCATAACCCGCAGCATGGCACGGGCCATCACGCCGGTCTCCCGGTCGCCGACCATGCGTACCCGCATCGCCCAGATATTGCTGAACAGGGTATGGCCGAAAAACAGGAAACCCGAGAACTCATGCACCGCCAGCAGGAATATCGGGTGATCCATGAATGCCGGCGCCATGATCTTCCAGCCGTCCCAGCCCAGCCAGGGCAGGGGCAGAGGCAGCGTGTAGAGCAGCATGACAACAAAAAACAGGCTGTAACGAACAAGTTTATCGGTCATCCCCGGCTCGGGGGCTGCAACGGTGGTACTGCTGTCAGTCATGCGTCTATCCGGTCGCGGTGGCTCAGAATCGCTCAGAATAATGGCGGCTTTCGCTTAGCGAGGCCAGTGGTCAGGAGTTCACCGAAAATGCTGTCCGAACTGCGGTTTGCATCCGCTATAATCGCGGCCCGCATGTGCGGGTCGGAGAGGTGCCGGAGTGGTCGAACGGGCCTGACTCGAAATCAGGTGTGCGCGCAAGCGTACCGTGGGTTCGAATCCCACCCTCTCCGCCAGTTTATTTTCTTACGTCGGACCATTCCGGATGCCTGTCGAAGGCCTTGCTGACGTACGAGCAGGCCGGAACAATTTTGCGGCCCATGCGGCGCGCGTCGGCCACCAGCCTTTCGACCAGCAGCCCGGCAATTCCCTGACCGCGATAGCGCTCCGGCACATAGGTGCGATCCGCGCTGATGGTGGTCGCGTCCGGCTGCGAGAAATTGAGTTCGGCAATTTCATCGCCCGGCTCCTCCGGCGGAATAAAGTAGCGGCCCGCATGGGCAGTTTGCTCCAGTTGAATTTTCGGTTCGGGTTTCACGGTCTGCAAATCCATCAGTTATTTAAGCGAAAATTTTGTAATTGAATTCTAGCTACAAAGCCGACGCAATGCTGAGGCCGCCGTCCACCACGATAGCTGCACCGTTGATGTAGCTGCCGGCATCAGACACCAGTAGCAGCACAGCGCCTGCCATATCCTCCGGTTCGCCATGTCGGCCGAGCGGGATTTTGCTGATCACGCGTTGATAGACTTCTTCATTGTCGAACAGAGCGCCGGCGAGTTTGGTTTTGGTCAATCCGGGCAGCAGGGCGTTGCAGCGAATATTGAATTCGCCACATTCCTGCGCGAAAGCCTTGGTCATATTCACCACCGCGGCCTTGGTGATTGAATAAATGCCTTGGAGGTTGCCCGGTTGTATGGCGTTTACAGAGGCCGTGTTGACGATGGCGCCGCCGCCACCCGCGCGCATCATGCGGCCTGCCGCGACGGACATGAAAAAATAGCCGCGCAGATTGACGTCCACGGTTTTCTGGAAGGCAGCCGGATCCGTATCAAGGATGTGACCGTACCAGGGATTGGTAGCGGCGTTGTTCACGAGTATGTCCAGGTGGCCATGGTCGGATTCAATGCGCCCGAACAGTGCATTGATATCGTTCAGCTCGCCCGCATGGCAGGCCAGCGATTCGGCGCTGCCTCCCGCGGCGCGGATCTCTGCGGCGACCGCGGCGCAGCTTGCGGCCCGCCGGCTGCTAATGATGACATGCGCGCCTTGCGCGGCCAGCGTTTCGGCAATGGCCCGGCCGATGCCGCGGCTGGCGCCGCTGACCAAAGCAATTTTGCCGTTGAGATTGAAAGGATTACTGCTCATGCCGAGTTTCCTTTTACCGCGCCTGCGGATTGTTGCATTCTATTACGCATGAGCAAGTCTTTGGACAGGCCCTGGCTGGATCAGTACGCTGCCGATGCTGCGGCAACTGCTGACGTGGATGCCTACCCCAATATTGTCGCCATGATAGGCGAAGCCTGTGAGCGTTTCGGTGAGCGCACTGCCTACTCTAATTTCGGCGCGACACTGTCATACCGTCAGGTAGGCGAGTTGGCGGAGCAATTTGCCGCCTGGCTGCAACACGCCGGTATCCGGCAGGGTGACAGGGTGGCAATAATGCTGCCGAATATACTCGCGTTTCCGGTTGCCTGCTTCGGCGTGCAGCGTATCGGTGCCATACAGGTTAACGTCAATCCGCTGTATACGCCGCGGGAGTTGCAGCATCAGCTGGTCGATTCCGGCGCCGAAACCATAGTCATTTTTGCGGGCGCAACCGGCGCGCTGGCGGAGATAATTGCTGATACGCCGGTAAAAAATGTCATCGTTGCCGGCCTCGGCGACCTGACCGGCCTGCCCATTGAGTCGCCGCCGGTGCACGCGGCGTTCGCCGGCGCAACGCAATTTGCCGATGCACTGCAGGCAGGACAGGGCCTGCGGCTGCAGCCGCCTGCAATCAGCCCGGACGACCTCGCGTTTCTGCAGTACACCGGCGGAACTACAGGGCTGTCCAAAGGCGCCATGCTGACGCACCGGAACATGGTCGCCAACATCATGCAATACAAGGCATTCGCAGGTGCTGTATTGAATCGCCCCGACGAGGTGATCATGACGGCGCTGCCGCTGTACCACATATTTGCGTTGATGGTGAACCTGCTGAGCTATTTCCATCTGGGCGCAGTCAACGTATTGATTACCAATCCGCGAGATCTGCCGGCCTTTGTGGCGGAGTGGTCGAAATGGCGCGTCACGACTTTTACGGCTGTAAATACTTTGCTGAATGGTCTGCTGCATACACCGGGTTTCGATGAACTGGATTTTTCGGGTCTGGATGTGGTGGTAGGCGGCGGCATGGCGGTGCAGGAGGCGGTTTCAAACCGCTGGAAAGCAGTCACCGGACGGCACATCAACCAGGGCTATGGCTTGTCGGAGACTTCACCGGTGCTGACCCTGAATGTTATCGGTGACGATACATTTCGCGGCAGCATTGGCCTGCCGTTTCCGGATACTGACATCGTGCTGCGCGATGAGCAGGGTAACGATGTCGCCCCGGGCGAACCGGGCGAACTGTGTGCCCGCGGCCCGCAGGTCATGCCGGGCTACTGGCAGCGGCCCGAGGCCACGGCCGAAGTGATGACCGATGACGGTTTTTTCCGCACCGGCGATATCGCCACCATGGATGAACTCGGCTATTTCCGCATTGTTGACCGCAAGAAAGACATGATTCTGGTGTCAGGCTTTAACGTCTACCCGAATGAAATTGAAGCCGAGGTCGCCGCTATGCCGGGTGTGCTGGAATGTGCCTGCATAGGCGTGCCGGATGACAAAACCGGTGAGGCGGTGCGCTTGTTCGTTGTAAAGGAGGAGCCGTCATTGCAGGCTGCAGCCGTGGAAGCCTGGTGCCGTAATCGCCTGACAGCCTACAAGATCCCGCGCGATATAGTATTCATTGACGAAGTGCCAAAATCCGCGGTGGGCAAGCTGCTGCGCCGTGAGCTGCGCGACCGCCCGGTTTAGGCAATAGCCGGCGCGGCAATCTGCTATCCTGATTGCGCACATTTACACGGGGGATCAACGCCATGGAATCCATAGCCGCGCTCGTCATACTTGTTCTCGATATTTACGCTATCGTCAAAATCGCCCAAAGCGGTGCTGACATGCTCAACAAAATCATCTGGATCCTGGTTGTGCTGGTGCTGCCGGTAATCGGCTTAATCGCCTGGTACCTGCTGGGACCGGGCGGCAGCAAAGGCTGATAAGCGCGAGTCAGCGCCGCCGGTAGAACTTTAGCGGCGCCGTTTTTTTAGCGCTGGTTTTAGCGGCGTTATCGCAGCCGTCGCAGCCGCTGTTGCCCTTGCTTCGTTTGCGCCGGCGGCGTAAAAATTCCGCAACCACGATCAGGGCAACCAGTGCCAGAGCCAGCAGTTGTTGGGTGTTTTCATCCATGCTCGGCCACGGCCTAGATAAGTTGATAGGCCAGCAGGGCACCCAGATACCCCAGTGACGTCATGTAAACCCAGGCCGCTATCGGCCATTTCCAGCCATTGGTCTCGCGCCGCATGATTGCAACCGTTGCCATGCATTGCAGGCAGAAGGCAAAAAAGACCATCAGCCCGATGGCGAGG
>JAUIEY010000230.1 GCA_030429685.1 Gammaproteobacteria bacterium | reverse complement strand
CACGCTGCTGGCGCGTCGCTGTGACAAAGCCTGGTTGTAGTCGTCGGCACCGGTGCTGTCGGTGTGGCCGGCCACTTCCACCATGGTCTTGTTGTATTCGTTAAGTACCAGCGCGACCGAATTGAGCACCTCGTAAAAACTGGCGTTAATGTCGGCGCTGTCCACCGCAAAGGTGATATTGCCGGGCATGTTGAGCGTAATGTTGTCACCGTCGCGGGTCACGCTGACACCGGTGGCATCGAGACGCTGACGCAGTTTCATTTCCTGCTGATCCATGTAGCCGCCGACACCGGCGCCGGCCACGGTACCCACACCGGCCATGATCAGGGCACGCTTCTTGCGCTCGCGGGAATTGTCACCGGAGATCAGACCGACTACCGCACCGGCCGCCGCGCCGATCACGGCGCCCTTGGCGACGTTACTGGTTTTTTCCTCGCGGGTGTAAGGATCCAGCGTGGTGCAGCCGGACAGGGCGACCAGTGCGGCAACACTCACAACCGCAGCGGTACGCGTGATGGAATTCTGTTTGTACATAGAGATCGCTCCTTATAACGGGCCGTTACGTTTCTTAATGCGCCGGCCGTTGATTGGTTGACACGCCAAAGCGTGGCAGAGTTCCATTATGAACCAGCCGCCGGATAACATAAATCGCCACGATTACAGTCACCGCGCGGTCTGGAGTATTGCCCTGCCGATGATGATATCGGCGGTGTCCGCACCGCTGCTGGGGCTGGTGGACACAGCCGTGATGGGACATCTGGACGGCCCGTGGTTTCTGGCGGCGGTGGCGGCCGGCGCGTCGGTGTTCAGTGTGCTGTTCATCGGCCTGAATTTTTTACGCATGGGCACCACCGGTATCGCCGCGCAGGCTTTCGGCGCGCGCGATGCCCGCGCCATTGCCGACAGCCTGATGCAGCCGCTGCTGGTTGCCGGGGTGCTGGCGGGCGGCATGCTGGTACTGCAAAAACCCATCGCCGGGATTGCCGTCACCCTGCTCGGCACCAGCGACATCACCACACCCTATCTGCGGGACTACTATGCGTTGCGCATCTGGAGTGCCCCGGCGGCACTGGCCAACCTGGTCATCATCGGCTGGCTGCTGGGCATGCAGAACGCGCGCGGGCCGTTGCTGATCATGCTCACTATCAACGGCATTAACGTGCTGCTGGATCTGTGGTTTGTGCTCGGACTCGGCATGACAGTGCGTGGCGTTGCCCTGGCAACCCTGCTGGCCGAATACCTTGGTCTTGCTGTCGGCGCGTGGCTGGTCCTTAAAGAACTCGGCAGGCGCACGCCGGTGTGGGTACCCGCCGACTGGCTGCAGCTCAGAACCTACCGACGCCTGCTCGGCATTAACAGCCACCTGTTTTTGCGCTCGGTGGCTCTGATGTTTACCTTTGCATTTATTACCGCGCAGGGCGCGCGGCTGGGCGACACCATACTGGCGGCCAACGCTGTGCTGCTGAATTTTTTGTATTTTTATGCCTATGCGCAGGACGGTATCGCGCATGCCGCCGAAGCGCTGACCGGCAAGGCGCTGGGTGATCGCGACGGCACCGGTCTGGCACTGGCGGTGCGCCGCAGCCTGTTCTGGACAGGCGTATTCACGGTGCTGTTTACACTGGCGTACTGGCTCGGCGGCGAACACATCATTGCCCTGATCACCGACATCCCCGCAGTACGCGATACCGCCGGGCGATATGTGTTCTGGCTATGGTTGCTGCCGGTGGTGTCGGCCTGGTGCTTTTTGTATGACGGCGTCTATGTCGGGCTGACACGCTCGCGGGAAATGATGGTGGTGATGGTCGGCACCGTGCTCGGTGTGTTTCTGCCGACCTGGTACCTGTTGCGGCATGGTTTTGGTGTGGATGGCAATCATGCGCTGTGGGCGGCGCTGATGCTGTTCATGGCCCTGCGCAGCGGCGCCATGCACCTGTGGTACCGGCGCCTGCAGGCCGGCATGCAGTTTCAGGAAGCGTCTGCGGCGCGCGCCAGCTGATACACGTCGCGGCGGAACTGCACTTCGCCCGCCGGTGACACCCAGGCGCTCAGGTACACCACGTCAACCGGCACTTTTTCCGGCAGATTGTAGAAGCGCGTGCCGTATTTAGGATCCCGCGCTACCAGTGCAACCACTTCCTGCATGTTGGCCTGACTGGAGAACAGCCATTGCGCCAGCGCCGCCGGGTTTTGCAGGCGCACGCAGCCGGAACTCAGCGAGCGCACCGACAAATCCAGCAGAGCTTGTGACGGGGTGTCGTGCAAAAACACATCGTACTCGTTGGGGAAATCAAACTTGTACCGGCCCAGGCTGTTGGCCGGCCCCGGCTGTTGCAGCAAACGGTACGGGAAATGTTGCGGATCAATCAGTTCCCAGGCGATCAGCTCCGGGTCGAGTTCGCCGGCGTTTTTTTCAAAACCGGAGTAAACGCGGAAACCGTTGCTGCGGAAATAACTGGCATCCTCAATTTGTCGCGGCAACAGGTCCTGGCCGGCAATACTCTGCGGCACATTCCATGTCGGGTTGATCACCAGCCGAACAATGGTGCTGCTCAGTTCCGGCGTCGGGCGCGTCGGATGACCGACCACGGCACGCAGACGCAGCGCGATGCTGTCACCATCAAGCGCCGCCACCGTTGCTTCGGGAATGTTTACCCAGATACGTTTGCCAGTGCCGGGTTTGTTGTTGCCGCCGACGGGCGCATTCTGCCAGCCGGCCAGTGCGTGCCTGAGCTGGCGGATGCGCGCGGCCACCGGCAGGTTAAGCATTTCCAGCGTCTGGCCGCTTATCACGCTGTCCGGGTTAAGACCGTGGCGCTGCTGAAACAGCAGCACGGCCTCCTGCAGACCGGCGTCAAAAATCAACGGGTCGGCACCCATTTCGGCGAGATAGTCACCGGTGGCGCGCAGCCGCTGGCGCAGGGTGCGCACGCGCGGGTCGCGGGCGCCCGGCACCAGGTAGGTGTCAGCGGGGAGTGTCGGCCAGCCGCCATCGGCGGCAATCTGCTCATAACGCGTGACGGCGACTTCCAGCCGCTCGA
>JAUIEY010000014.1 GCA_030429685.1 Gammaproteobacteria bacterium | reverse complement strand
TTGTCGCCTGGCTGATCCGGCTCTGATATGTAGCGGGATAGCCACAGACTTTGCAGTACCAGAAACACAAAATTCATGCCAAACAGTCCGAATAGTTTGAAATTTACCCAGGTAGCCTCGGCATAGTTGTAGGCGACGTAGATATTCACTGCCCCTGCAAAAATAAAAAATGCCACCCAGCCAAAGTTAAGCTTGCGCCAAACGTGATCGGGCAGTTCCATGTCTCCTTCTGCCAGCGAAGTGAGCATGCGCTGCACCAGCGGTTTTGTTCCGATCCACTGGCTGCCGAGAAAAACCACCGCGAACAACCAGTAGAGGCCGGTCGGCTTCCATTTGAAAAACAGGGGGTCATCCAACGCGAGGCTGACCCCGCCCAGCACGGCCACCAGTGCAGCGGAAGCAATCAGCATATTGCTGAGCTCGCGCTTGATTATCCACGTGGCGCCAAGTTGCAGAGCGACAGCGCCCATAATGACCATAATGGCCAGCGACATGTCGCCGCTAATCCAGTAGGTCACTACAAATGCGATTACCGGTAAAAAGTCGATCAGTGCTTGCATCAGTCCATTGAAACTCAGTAGGGTGCGGTCGCGAATAATACCCAATATGGCGGCGCAGATGGCCGCGAAGCTTTGATTCCACTATGTCTCAGTTGTTGCATGTGCACCCGGTGAACCCCGAGCGCCGCCTGATTCGTCAGGCGGCCGAAGTGTTGCGCGGAGGCGGCCTGATCGTCTATCCGACGGATTCCTGTTATGCGCTCGGCTTTCACATCGGTGATAAGGCGCCGATTCGCGAAATTCGCCGTATCCGGAAAACCGACAAGGCGCACAATTTCACGCTGGTTTGCCGCGATCTGACGGACATTTCGAACTACGCGAAGGTCGACAACTGGCACTACCGGATGCTTAAGGCACATACGCCGGGACCCTATACCTTCATTCTCAAGGCTTCGCGCAGTGTGCCGCGGCGCCTGCAGCACGAAAAGCGCAAAACCATCGGCATACGCGTGCCGGACCACCCGGTGCCGCAGGCCTTGCTTGAGGAAATGGGTGAGCCATTTATGAGTTCCAGCCTGATCCTGCCGGGCGATGATTTGCCTATGACGGACCCGGAGGAAATGGCAGTGCGGCTGAAAAATGACGTGGCGCTGGTGCTGGCGTCTGGGAGTTGTGGTATCGAACCGACCACTGTCGTGGATATGACCGGCGAGTTCCCCGTGGTGCTGCGCGAGGGCAAGGGTGCCGTTGATGATTTCAGCTGACGGTTGCCGCGCTTCGCTATACTGCTGCTATGCCTGAATTTGATATCAACCAATTGCTCACCGGCATTGCCGTCGGCGCTATTCCGGTGCTGCTGGCGATTACCCTGCATGAAGTCGCCCACGGCTGGGCAGCCCGGCTGAAAGGCGACCGCACGGCCGAGATGTTGGGGCGGTTGTCACTGAACCCGCTAAAGCACATTGATCCGATCGGCACGGTGGCGGTGCCGTTGATTCTGTGGGTGACAGGCGGGGTTTTGTTCGGCTGGGCGAAGCCGGTGCCGGTCGGTTTCAATAACCTGCAAAACCCCAAAAAGGACATGATTTTTGTCGCCATCGCGGGTCCGGGCGCAAATTTCGTCATGGCCGTGGTGTGGATGCTGTTATTCAAGCTGGTCTACCTGTTCGGCCTGCAGCAGGGGCTGATCGGTTCCTGGCTGATATCCATGGCTGAGATTGGGCTGATTATCAACGTATTACTGGCAGCATTTAATCTGATTCCTATACCGCCGCTGGACGGCGGGCGCGTATTGCGCGGTCTGGTCAGCGAATCGCTGGGCAAATACCTGGATAGGATTGAGCCGTTCGGCCTTATAATCATCGTATTGTTGTTGTTCACCGGCGTGCTGTGGGTGGTGATCGAGCCGCTCTATGCATTTGTGGCAGGCCTGGTGAGGTTTTTGGTGGGCTTATAGGGGTACCCATGTCGGAGGGTGACGCGGCAGAAAAGCCGGAACTCAAGGTTGTCGAGTCGACACCCGCAAACCAGACTGCGCTGTTACCAGAAGAGGGAAATCCCGCACAGGGCGAAATGCCGTTTGCTGTGGTCGAAGGCGAGGCAGTTACCGAACTGCCGCGCGATTTGTACATTCCCCCGTATGCGCTCGAAGTTTTCCTTGAGGCCTTTGAAGGGCCGCTTGATCTGCTGCTGTACCTGATTCGCCGGCAGAACCTCGATATTCTCGATATTCCCATCGCGGAAATCACCCGGCAGTACGTTGAGTACATCGAGCTGATGAAAGAACTGCAGCTTGATCTGGCCGGTGAATACCTGCTCATGGCGGCCATGCTGGCAGAAATCAAGTCACGTATGTTGTTGCCGCGTGTTGAGGAGGATGAAGAGGACGAAGACGATCCGCGCGCCGAGCTGGTGCGGCGGCTGCTGGAGTACGAGCGCTTCAAGAAAGCGGCTGACAACATTGTCGAGCTGCCGCGCATGGAGCGCGATGTCCATCAGGCATCAGCGGAGCCGATGGAGCGTCGGCCGGTGCAAAAGTTGCCGGACCTGCAATTAAAGGAACTGCTGATTGCCTTCAAGGACGTGCTCAAGCGCGCCGAAATGCTGGCCCACCATCACATCCAGGCGGAGGCGCTGTCAGTACGCCAGCGCATGACCGAAGTGCTGGAGCGATTGCATGCACGTGAATTCGTTGAATTCAAAGATCTGTTTGATCCGCAGGAAGGCCGCATGGGCGTGACCGTGACTTTCCTGTCGTTGCTTGAGTTGCTGAAAGAGTCACTGATTGAGCTGGCCCAGGGTGAAGCCTATTCGCCCATACACGTACGTGCGGCCACCAGCCTGGAAGGTCTGCCAGACAATCTGAATTCAGATTTTGACGAGCCGGAGGAAACCGCAGAAGCGGACGGCGTCGATAACACGCAGGGATAGCGGGGGAAATAACCATGGATGAGCAACAACTCAGGAACATTGTGGAATCGGCCTTGCTCGCAGCGGGCGGGCCTTTGTCCGTCGACCAGCTCAAGGCATTGTTCGGTGACAACGACGGGCCGGAGAAGAAAGAAATTCGCGATGTGCTAGCGAAGCTGCAGGATGAATACGCGAATCGCGGTATCGAGATTCGCGAAGTGGCGAGCGGTTTCCGCATCCAGGTGCGTGAGAGCATGGGGCAATGGCTGGGCAAACTGTGGGAAGAGCGCCCGCCACGCTATACCCGCGCCCTGATGGAGACGCTGGCGATCATCGCGTATCGGCAACCGGTTACACGTGGCGACATCGAGGAGATTCGTGGCGTGGCCGTCAGCACCAATATCATTCGGACTTTGCTGGAGCGTGACTGGATCAAGGTGGTCGGGCATCGCGATGTGCCGGGCAAACCGGCGACGTTCGGTACCACACGCTTTTTTCTTGATTATTTTGGTCTGAAAAAACTTGACGATTTGCCGCCGCTGGCTGAACTGGCTGATCTGGAGCCGGTCAGTGTGCAGCTGCAGCTCGGCACGGCAGATCAGGAGCTGACCGAGGAAGAGGTTCAGGAAGCGTCATCAGACGAATCTGTCGCATCGTCAGGCGAAGCAAACGAGGTTTCGCCGGATGAAACGCCTGACGAGCAGAATGTCGCCGCTGAGGAGCAGGAAAATCTGGTGTCTGACACCGAGGATGATGCTGAGGAAGATGTGAGTGACGCAGAGCTTGAGGCAGCACTGGCGGTGGCGGCGTCGGTTGACAGGCTGGTTTCGGGCGCGGATGACGATGCAGAAGCCGGCAATGTGGCTTCGCTGGACGATGCCAGGGCCAATTCCACGCGCGAGCCGGAAACGGATTTTAATGCCGAGCGCGCCCAAGTGGTGCCTTTGAAGCAATCCTGAACGAGGCCGGCAGCCGCGCTCGCGGTCGCTAAGTGATGGCAGAACGTCTGCAAAAATTCCTTGCCGGTCTCGGCCTCGGTTCACGCCGTCAGATTGAAGGCTGGATTCGTGACGGACGAATCGAGGTCGATGGCGCCACGGCTGAACTGGGTTGTCGGGTGGCCGGCACGGAAAACATAGTCGTTGACGGCAAACCGGTGCGCCTGCCGCGGCACGAGCGCAAGCACCGGACCATCATGTATCACAAGCCACCGGGTGAGATCTGCTCGCGCGCGGATCCGCAGGGCCGGCGCACCGTGTTCGACGCCTTGCCCAAACTGTTGCGCTCTCGCTGGATCAGTGTCGGGCGGCTGGATTTCCAGACGACCGGTTTGTTATTGCTTACCACCGATGGCGCACTGGCCAACCAGTTGATGCATCCATCGAGCGAACTGGTGCGCGAATATTCGGTGCGAGTGCAGGGTGAACTAGGTGATGAGCAGGTCGAGCAATTGCTTAAGGGTGTGCAGCTCGACGACGGCATGGCGCGGTTCGACACGCTGGCCATCAAAGAGGGCAAAGGCACCAATCACACCTGCCTGGTCGCAGTCAGCGAAGGCCGCAATCGCATTGTCAGGCGGCTGTTTGAAGCTGTCGGTTGCAGAGTGAGCCGTTTGATGCGGGTGAGCTTCGGGCCGCTGGCCCTGCCGCGTGACCTGCGCCCCGGCAAGTTTCGTGATTTGAGTGAAGCGGAAGTTGCCGCGCTGACGCAGCAATCAGGCTGACGATTACTGGCAATCCAGGCTCTTGCCTGTCACGCCCTGGCTGTCCGGGCCCAGCAAATACAGGTAGGTCGGCATGATGTCCGCAGCCGTTTTCAGTGTGGCAGGGTCCTCAGCCGGGTAAGCGGCCCGGCGCATTGCCGTGCGCGTCTTGCCCGGGTTAATACAGTTGACCCGCATGTTGTCGAGTTCATCGGCCAGCACCTGCATGAACCCCTCAGTGCCGAACTTGGATACCGCATACGCGCCCCACAACGCACGTCCGGTGCGTCCCACACCGCTGGAGGTAAAAACAATCGATGGATCAGACGAGCGGCGCAGCAACGGCAGCAGTGCCTGGGTAAGAATATAGGGCGCCGTCAGGTTGACGTGCATGACCTCCATCCATTTGCTGACTTCATAATGTTCGATCGGCGCCAGGTAGCCAAGTATGCCGGCGTTGTGCAGCAATCCGTCAAGGCGACCGAACTGCTCGGCCAGTGCATCGGCTATCGCCTGATAGTCATCGCCCTGGGCTTTGGCAAAATCAATTACCGCGATTCCCGGTTCCGGACAGCCATCCTTCGCAATAGCATCGTATACGGCTTCAAGCTTCTTCTGGGTGCGGCCCACGAGTATAACCGTGGCGCCAAAACGTGCGCAGGCGCGAGCAGCTTCAGCACCGATGCCGTCCCCGGCGCCGGTGATCATGATGATGCGATTGTGAAGAAGGTCTGCAGACGGTGTGTAACTAGTTGGGTCGAATTTCATCGCTGTCTTCTTTGTCTGCCGAGGTTTTCTCGGCCGGGTCGGGCTTCAGGTCGTCGGCTATCAATTTGAGCTCACGCGCGGTGATGTCAATGGATTTAGGCTTTGTCAGTGTTTTGCCCGAATCGGCGCCCAGTGCCTCAATATTGCGGACATTCGGTAGTACGCGACTCTCCAGCGAGCCGATCGTGTCATTGTATGCCTTGACGCTTTGCTCCAGCTTTCTGCCGACGTTGTCCAGATGTCCGGCAAAGGTGCCGAGGCGCTGGTGCATTTGCACCGCCAGATCGCGAATTTCCTCGGCATTAGTTTCCAGTTTGAACTACATCCATCCGTAGGCCACTACTTTGAGCAGCGCCACCAGACTGGTAGGTGTTACCAGCAGCACTTTGCTCCGCAGGGCCTCATAAAGCAGTGCAGGCCTGGCGTCGAGCGCGGCAGACAGGAACTGATCGCCCGGTACAAAAAGAATCACAAACTCAGGGCTTTGTTTGAACTGGTCGAAATACGCTTTGCTGGCAAGTGTTTTTACATGGTCGCTCATGCTGCGCGCATGGGCGTCCAGCAGGGCCTTGCGTTTGTCTTCATCCGGTTCCGCCACAGCCTGCAGGTAGGCATCGAGTGGGGTTTTGACGTCGACCACGAGCTGGCCTTCTTCAGGAAGGTTTATAACCATGTCAGGGCGAATGTTCGGGTCCCCGTCAGCCGTTTTGATGTGCACCTGGACGTCAAAGTCGCAACGATCTTTCATGCCGGCCAGTTCGGCCAGCCGTCGCAGGGTCATTTCGCCCCATTGGCCACGCACATTCGGGCTGCGCAACGCATTGACGAGCTTGCCCGTTTCCAGGCGCAAATTTTCCTGACTGGAGTGCACAGCGCTAAGCTGCGCTGTCAGATTGCCATAAGCTTCGCGACGGGTTTTTTCGATTTCGCCGATTTGTTTGTGCGTTTTGTCCAGTGCCTCCTGAATAGGTTTAACCAGCGATTCAACAGCCTTTTCGCGCTGGCTGAGTTCGGCTTTGGCTTTTTGCTGTTCGGCATCGAACTTCTGGCCGGCGAGACGCAGGAAATTGGCGCTATTGTGTTCCAGCGTTTCACGTGCCAGATCGCCGAATACACCGGCGAGGGTTTGCTGCGCTGCCTGCAAGGCAGCTTCCCGTTCGGCGGCTCGTTCCGCCTCATTGCTGATCTGTGCTTCGCGCACGGCGATTTCGCCCTGCAACCGCATGCGCGCGGCCCGGCCGATCAGGTACTGCAGCAGCCAGCCGACCAGCAGACCGCCGAGCGCTGCCGCGCCATAACTCAAATACTGCCGGGTTTGCGGATCCAGTTGGGTAAAGAAATCCATTAAATATCCATTGCGCCTGTTACCCGGCTAACGCCAAAAGCTCAGCCGGCCGGTCAATTGTATAGTCTGCGTTCCACTGATGGGGTTTCTGACCCGGGGGAATATAGCCCCACGATGCGGCAACGGTTGTCGCACCTGCCGCGCGGCCAGCCAGTACATCTTTTTCGGCATCGCCGACATAGATGGAACGTTCCGCTGCGATACCCATGTCCGTCAGAGCATGCAGTATCGGATCGGGGTGTGGCTTACTGCGGGCAGCGGTATCGCCCCCTACCAAAGTTTGGCAGTGGGCAAGCAATCCCAGTTGTTCCATGATGGGCAGCGCCAGATAGCGCATTTTATTGGTGACCACGCCCCAGGGGATGCCGGCACTGTTGAGGTGGTCCAGCACCTCGGTGACACCGGGGTAGGGCACCGTGTGCTGACAGATATTCTGCTTGTAGATGTCCACGAGGCGCCAGCGCAGCTTGTCAACACGTTCTTCACCGGCTTCCGGAAAGGCTAGTTGCACCAGTCCGACCGCGCCCATTGATACATAGCGCGCGGCGAGTTCCGCATCCGGTTTGTGCTGATCCTCTTCTGCGCAGACCGCGTGCAAGGCCGCAACCAGATCCCGCGCGGTGTCCAGCAGGGTGCCATCGAGATCGAACAGCACGCCGTCTATGCTGTCGAGCAAACGCTTGGTGGCCGCGTTCATGCCGGGCGGCTGAAGTGCATCAGATAATTCACGCTGACATCATCGCCCAGTTCGAAACTCTGGCTGAACGGATGATAAATAACCCCGCGGATGCCCTCGAAGCTGAGGCCGGCATCGGTTGCCCAGCGGCGCAATTCGGACGGGCGAATAAATTTTTCAAACTCATGCGTACCTTTGGGCAACATGCGCATGATGTATTCAGCGCCAACGATGGCAAGCGCGAAGGCTTTCGGTGTGCGATTCAGGGTGGAGAAAAACAACTGGCCACCCGGGCGTGTCAAGGCGGCACAGGCATGCAGCAGCGAAGCCGGCTCCGGCACGTGCTCAATGACTTCCATGCAGGTCAGCACGTCATAGGAGGCAGGTTCCGCTGCGGCCAGCGCTTCGGCATGGGTTTCCAGATAGCGTATTTCCTGCAGTCCGGACTTGTGTTGATGCAGTCGCGCCACCGCCAGCGGACCCGCCGCCATGTCAATGCCGGTAACGTCAGCACCTTCCCGGGCGAGACTTTCGCTCAGCAGGCCGCCGCCGCAGCCAACATCCAGTACCCGCCGGCCTGCAAGCTCGGCGCGCTCTGCCACGTAGCGGGTGCGCAAGGGATTAAGCCGGTGCAGTGGCTTGAATTCGCCATCAGGGTCCCACCAGCGGCTCGCCAGTTCATCGAACTTGCGAATCTCCTGTTGATCAACATTGTCGGTGGCGGTGTTCATAGGGGTTCCTGCATGCGAGTCAGCCAGTCATTGGCGGTTGCCAGGATTGCACTCGCATCGGCGGTAAGAAAAGCATCGTCACCGTAAAGCTGCCGCCCTGCAACCCAGACATCGCTGACCTGGTCGCGACTGGCGCTGTATACAAGTTGCGACAATGGATGGTGTACCGGCTGGCAAGATGGTGCTGATAAATCCACACAGATCATGTCAGCTGCCTTGCCGGCTACCAGTGAGCCGACTTCGTTGTCCAGGCCCAGCGCGCGCGCGCCGTTCAGCGTTGCCATCTGCAGCGCGGTAGCGGCCGGAATAGCACTGGCATCATCGCGGTGGAGCTTGCCGAGCAGGGCGGCACTGCGCATTTCGCCAAACATGTCCAGATCATTATTACTGGCCGCACCGTCGGTGCCCAGAGCCACGTTGATGCCCGCCCGCAGCAGTCCGGCGACCGGGCAGGTGCCACTAGCCAGTTTCATATTGGATTCCGGGCAATGGATGACATGCACGCCGCATTCGGCCAGCGTATCAATTTCTGCATTCTGCAACTGCGTCATGTGGACTGCGTTTAATTGCGGGGTCAGCGCGCCGAGTTCTGCGAGTCGCTCCAGCGGCCGTTTGCCATTAGCCTGCATCGCCTCGGCAACTTCCTGCGCCGTTTCATGCACGTGCATCTGAATACTGGTTTCGGTCTGGTCTGCGAGGGTCAGGATGCGCCGGATGCTGGCATCGCTGACCGTGTAAGGCGCATGCGGCCCGAAAGCGGTTTTAACCAGCGCGTGATCCTTGAAGCGATCATGCACCTCAAGACCTTTGTTCAGGTATTCATCCACATCGGTGGCCCAGGCCGTCGGTGCCTCAATGACAATCATGCTGACCACCGCGCGCAGGCCTCGTTCGGCCGCCACGGCACCGACTTCGTCGGGAAACATGTACATGTCCTGAAAACAGGTGGTGCCGCCACGGATCATCTCCAGCGCCGCCAGATCTGCGCCGTCACGCACGAAATCGGCATTGACCCAGCGCTGTTCGGCCGGCCAGATGTGTTCGCCCAGCCAGCGTCCCAGCGGCAGGTCATCGGCATAGCCCCGCAGCAAGCTCATGGCCGCATGGGTGTGGGCGTTGATGAGCCCGGGAATCAGCACATGATGCGGGCGGTCCAGCCATGCGGCTGAGGGATGGGCGGCACGCAAATCGGCACAGGTGCCGACCTCCAGAATGCGACCCTGGCCGACGGCCAGGGCGTGATCATCGAGCACCAGCCCGCTCGGCTCAACCGGAATCAGCCAGCGGGGAGCGACAATGAAATCAGCTTGCGTCATGCAAAACTCCGTATCCAAAAATACCCGGAAATTCGTGCTGAGAATAATGCCTGATGCGGGGCGGTATGTTAAAATTTCTGCTGTTTCGACACATTAATAAAGGGGCCCTCACGGACCGCCATTCGGGCGATTCCGGGCAAGCGGAAATTGGGCATCACCGGGCGCCGTGGGCGGCCTTAATTCCCACTCAACAAGAGTAGTTGCACACCACCGATGACTGAAGTGGCGCAGGAAGTATTGCCTGTCAATCTCGAAGACGAGATGCGGCAGTCGTATCTCGATTACGCGATGAGCGTAATCGTTGGCCGGGCACTGCCCGATGTGCGCGATGGCCTTAAACCCGTGCATCGGCGGGTGCTCTACGCCATGCGTGAACTGGGCAACGACTTTTCGAAGCCCTATAAAAAATCCGCCCGTGTGGTGGGTGATGTCATCGGTAAGTACCACCCGCACGGTGATTCCGCCGTCTACGACACCATCGTGCGCATGGCGCAACCGTTTTCGCTGCGTTATCTGCTGATAGATGGTCAGGGCAACTTCGGTTCGGTGGACGGCGATGCGCCGGCCGCCATGCGGTATACCGAAGTACGCATGACCCGACTGGCCAACGAGCTGCTGGCTGACATCGACAAGGAGACTGTCGATTTCGTCGAGAACTACGACGGTTCCGAATCCGAGCCCTCGGTGTTGCCTACCCGTGTGCCAAACCTGCTGGTCAATGGCTCATCCGGCATTGCCGTTGGTATGGCCACCAACATACCGCCGCACAATCTTGGCGAAATTGTTGACGCCACGCTGGCGCTCATCGACAACCCCGACATCACCGCGGCGGAGTTGATGGAGATTGTGCCCGGCCCGGATTTCCCCACAGCCGGCATCATCAACGGCACTGCCGGCATTTATTCGGCCTATACGACCGGTCGCGGGCGGATTTATGTGCGTGCCCGGCATCAGATTGAAGAGGTCAACGCGAAGGGCAAAGAAGCCATTGTGCTCACCGAGTTGCCCTACCAGGTCAACAAGGCCAGGCTGATCGAGAAAATTGCCGAGCTGGTGCGCGACAAGAAAATTGACGGCATTACCGAGCTGCGTGACGAGTCCGACAAGGACGGTATGCGCGTGGTAATCGAGTTGCGTACCGGCGTTATGGCCGATGTGGTTCTGAACAATCTTTATAAGCAAACCCCGCTGCAGTCGGTGTTTGGTATCAACATGGTCGCCCTGCGGGATGGCCAGCCCCGTCTGATGACGCTGCGCGAGACGCTGGAGGCATTTGTCAGGCACCGCCGCGAGGTGGTGACCCGGCGTACCGTTTACGAATTGCGCAAGGCCCGCGAACGCGGCCACGTACTTGAAGGGCAGGCCGTGGCGCTGGCCAATATTGACCCGGTTATCGAGTTGATCAAAAAGGCCGAGTCCCCGGCAGCAGCAAAAGACGCGCTGGTGGCCGCAGTTTGGGAGCCGGGTGACGTCACGGCCATGCTCGAGCGGGCCGGCGAGATTTCCACGCGGCCCGATTCGCTGATCGGTGACTACGGTATCGGCGAGCAGGGCTACCGCCTGTCGCCGGATCAGGCGCAGGCCATTCTGGACTTGCGGCTGAACCGACTGACCGGGCTTGAGCGCGAAAAAATAGTTAATGAATACAAAGAAATACTAGAAAAAATTAAAGCACTAACGGAAATATTGCAGAACCCCGATGAACTGGTGCGGGTGATTCGTGAAGAGCTTGCCGAGGTTCGCGAGAACTACGCCGATGAGCGCCGCACCGAGATTGTCATCGACCACAGCGATGTCACTACCGAAGACCTGATACCCGAAGAAGACCTGGTGGTTACCCTGTCGCACGGTGGCTACGCCAAGGCCCAGCCGCTGGATGCCTATCAGGCCCAGAAACGCGGTGGCCGCGGCCGTTCTGCCACCAAGGTCAAGGACGAGGATTTCATCGACAAGCTGTTTGTGGCCAACAGCCACGATACGCTGTTGTGTTTCTCCAGCCGGGGCAAAGTCTACTGGCTCAAGGTTTACCAGGTGCCGCGCGCCAGCCGCGGCGCGCGTGGCAAACCGCTGATCAACCTGTTGCCGCTGCAGGAAGACGAGCGCATTAATGCCGTGTTGCCGGTGCGCGAATACACCGGCGATCAATACGTATTCATGGCGACCAGTGCGGGTAAGGTTAAAAAGACTTCGCTGGAAGCCTTCTCGCGCCCGCGCACCAACGGCATTATCGCGCTCGATTTGCGCGACGGTGACCGGCTGGTCGATGTGGCGCTGACCGATGGCAATCAGGACATCATGCTGTGCGCCAGCTCGGGCAAGGCGATTCGCTTTAACGAGCAGGATGTGCGGGAAATGGGTCGCGGCGCTGCCGGCGTGCGCGGCATCAAGCTTAGCGACGAGCACAGCGTGATTGCCCTTATAATCGTCGGCGGCGGCGACGTGCTGACGGCTACCGAGAACGGCTACGGCAAGCGCACTCTGGTGGATGAGTTCTCTGCCCAGGGTCGCGGCGGCCAGGGTGTCATCGCCATGCAGACCAGCAAGCGCAACGGCAATCTGGTTGGCGCGATTCAGGTGACGGACGAAGACGAGATCATGCTGATCAGTTCATCCGGCACCCTGGTGCGCACCGGTGTGGCGGAAGTTTCGACACAGGGTCGTAATACGCAGGGTGTACGCTTGATTCGCGTTGCCGAGGGCGACCGTCTGGTCGGACTCGATCGGATCGAACAGATCCAGGACGAAGACGAAGAATAGATCCGGATTTCCTTTTTTGATTGACACTGGCGCCGGTTGAGTCGGCGCCTACTACTTATTACGGAACAGAAAATGGCACGAGTATTTAATTTCAGTGCGGGACCCGCGGCGCTGCCGCTGGAAGTATTGGAGACCGCCAAAGCTGAACTGACGGACTGGCAGGGCAGTGGCATGTCGGTGATGGAAGTCAGCCATCGCAGCAAACCATTTGTGGCCGTTGCCGAACAGGCTGAAGCGGACCTGCGTGAGCTCATGGGTATCGCCGATGACTATGCCGTGTTGTTCCTGCAGGGCGGCGCAACGCAGCAGTTTGCGCTGATTCCCATGAACCTTAGCACCGAAGGCCAGACCGTTGACCAGTTAGTCACCGGATCGTGGTCGAAAAAGGCGCTGAAGCAGGGGCAGGCCGTGCGCAACGTTAACGTGGTGGCGGACGGTGGGGAGTCCAACTATACGGACGTACCCGGCCGCGACAGCTGGTCGTTAACAGCAGATGCGGCGTATTTCCATTACTGTGGCAATGAAACCATTGGCGGCGTCGAAATTCATGAGGTTCCGGATGTCGGCAATGTGCCGGTGGTCTGCGACATGTCGTCGACTATTCTGTCCCGGCCGATTGATGTAAGTCGGTTCGGCATGATCTATGCCGGCGCGCAGAAAAACATCGGTCCCGCAGGGCTGACCATTGTCATCGTGCGCAAGGATCTGATCGCCGACGGCGGCGCCGGCTTACCGGATATTCTCAGGTACAGCACGCAGGCTGACGCCGGATCGATGTCCAACACCCCGCCGACTTTCGCCTGGTACATCGCGGGGCTGGTATTTGACTGGATCAAGCGTAACGGTGGTCTGCAGGCCATGGGTGAGCTCAACAAGGCAAAAGCCGACAAGCTTTATGCGGCCGTTGACGGTTCGGATTTTTACGCCAACCCGGTGACGCCGGCGTATCGATCCTGGATGAACATCCCGTTCACGCTGGCAAACCCGGAACTGGACGCGCTGTTTCTGGAGCAGTCGGCCGCAGCCGGCCTTGCTAACCTGAAAGGTCATCGCTCGGTAGGCGGCATGCGGGCCAGTATCTATAACGCTGTGCCGATGGATGCCATCGATGCACTGGTTTCCTTCATGCAGGAATTTGAGCGCACTAACGGATAAAGACGATGTACAAAATACAAACCCTGAACAATATTTCCGCTGAAGGCCTGAAGCGACTGCCGGCAGAACAATACAACGTGGCGGATGATGTCAGTGATCCCGACGGCATTCTGGTGCGCTCATACAAAATGCATGACATGGAATTCGGCCCGTCGCTGGAAGCTATCGGCCGTGCCGGGGCCGGCGTTAATAATATTCCCTTTGAAGCGCTGGCCGGAAAAGGTGTGGTGGTTTTCAATGCGCCCGGTGCCAATGCCAACGCGGTCAAGGAACTGGTGATTGGCGGCATGCTAATGGCGGCGCGCAATCTGGCCGCTGCCTGGGACTACACCCAGAAACTGCAGGGTGAGGGCGATGAACTGTCGAAAAAGGTCGAAGCCGGCAAAAAGCAATACGTCGGCTACGAATTGCCGGGCCGCACGCTGGGCGTCATCGGTCTCGGCGCTATTGGCGTACAGGTAGCCAATGCCGCGCTCAACCTCGGCATGAAAGTGATCGGCTATGACGCCATGATAAGTGTTGAGCGAGCCTGGCAGCTGCATTCGGGCGTGGAGCAGGCGCGCAGCCTGGATGACTTGCTGTCGCGTTCTGACATGGTCACTTTGCATGTACCACTGCTGGATGCAACGCGCGGCCTGATCAGCAAAGAAGGCATCGCCCGCATGCCTAAAAACGGTGTCATTCTCAATTTTGCCCGCGATCCTATCGTTGACGAGGCGGCTGTGCTGGAAAGCCTTGATGCCGGACATCTGGGTGCTTATGTCACCGATTTTCCGACCCGCGAGGTGATCGGTCACGACAAAGTCATTACGCTGCCGCACCTGGGTGCATCGACTCATGAAGCCGAGATCAACTGCGCCATCATGGTGGCCGACAATATGCGTGACTACCTTGAGAACGGCAACATCAAGTACTCGGTGAATTTTCCCGAGGCAGCTTTGCCGCGCACGGCTGGAGCGCACCGGCTGACGATTGCCAATCGCAATGTGCCCAATATGGTGGGACAGATTTCCACCTGTCTGGCAGATGCCGGTCTGAATATTGAAGACCTGCTGAACAAATCGCGGGGCGAAATCGCCTATACCATTGTGGACGTGAACGGACCTGTATCGGACGACGTATTAGACAAGATTCGCTCGATCGAGGGCGTGATCAAGGTGCGCAGTCTGGGCACGGCCGGCTGACGTATAGGGATTTCCGGGGGGCTGGTTGTGAAAGTGGGGTATCTGGGGCCGCAGGGCACCTACACACAATCGGCGGTGATCAAGCACTTCGGTGTTGCAGCCGAGGCGTTACCGCTGGCAACTATTGACGACGTTTTTCGGCAGGTTGAAGCGGCGGATGTCGACTATGGCGTAGTGCCGATTGAAAACTCCACCGAAGGCACAGTCAATCATACGCTTGATATGTTCATGGATTCGCCGCTGCGCATATGCGGCGAAATTGAGCTGCCCATCCGGCACTGCCTGCTGGGTAAGCAAGCGTCACTGGCGGCTGTGGAGCGAGTGGTTGCGCATCCGCAGGCGCTGGCACAGTGTCGCAACTGGTTGCGCGACAATCTGCCGGCGGCGGAACGGGTGCCCGCCACCAGTAACGCCGAAGGCGCACGCCGCGCTGCCGGTGACAGCGCGACCGTGGCCATCGCCGGAGCCGGTGCGGCTGATGTCTATGGTCTGCAGATTATCGTTGACGGTATCGAAGACCGGCCCGACAACACCACGCGGTTTTTTGTGATTGGCGGTGAACAGCCCGATGCCACCGGTGACGATCGCACCTCGTTGCTGCTGTCGACCAAAGATACCGAGGGTGCCGGCGCGCTGTATCGCTTGCTGGCGCCGCTGGCTGAAGACAATGTGAACATGACGCGTATCGAGTCCCGCCCGTCGCGCAAGCGCAAATGGCACTACGTGTTTTTTGTCGATATTGACGGTCACGTGCAGGACGCAACCATTGCCCGCGCGCTGGGTCATCTGGAGCAGAATGCGGGCCTGTTCCGGGTGCTGGGTTCCTACCCCAAGGCGGTGGTTTAGCCGCTGCCGCCTATGGCTGAGCAAAACTCCTTTTTAGCATTGGCCGCCGCGGGGATCAGCGGTCTGGCGCCTTATGAACCGGGTAAGCCTGCGGCCGCGCTGGAGCGCGAATACGGGCTCACGGATGTGGTCAAACTGGCCTCCAATGAAAATCCGCTCGGGCCTTCGCCGCGGGTTAGCGCAGCTCTTGCCGGCGCGCTGCATGATCTGGAACGGTATCCCGACGGTGCGGCATTCGCATTGCGCGACAGACTGGCCGGTCATTTGCAGGTGCAGCCAGGACAACTGACGCTGGGCAACGGCTCCAATGACGTATTGGTGCTGCTCGCCGAGACATTTTTGTCTCCCGATGTCAGTGCGGTCTATGACCAGTATGCTTTTGTTGTGTATCGGCTCGCGGTGCAGGCCTGCGGTGCCGAGGCCCGGGTCGCGCCCGCCAACCCGGCCAGCCATGCGCAGCCGTTCGGCCATAATCTGGCTGCGATGCGTGAGCAGGTAGACGACTCTACGCGCATGGTTTTTATTGCCAACCCGAACAACCCTACCGGCACCTGGCTGCAGCAGGACGCACTGCGAGAGTTTTTGTCCAGCCTGCCGGAGCACGTTGTCACGGTGCTGGACGAAGCCTATCTGGAATATGCACGCCAGTCCGACGAGCAGAATACGCTGGACTGGCTCGCGGAATTTCCCGGGCTGGTAATTGTAAGAACGTTTTCCAAGGCCTACGGTCTGGCAGCGCTGCGCATTGGCTATGGTGTCAGTTCGCCGGCAATTGCGGAGCTGCTGAATCGCGTGCGCCAGCCATTCAACGTTAACAGTCTTGCCCAGCGCGCCGCGCTCGCGGCACTGGATGACCCTGACTGGATCGTGCAGGCTGTGGCAGCTAATCGCAGCGGGATGCAGCAGCTGGAAGCCGGGTTTGCGGAACTTGGTCTGCCGAGCGTGCCCTCGCGGGGGAATTTCTTGCTGGTGGATATGGGTTCAGCCGACAATGCAGCAGCATGCAACGCACATCTGTTGCGCAGCGGAGTGATTGTGCGACCGGTGGCTAACTACGGATTACCGGCATACCTGCGCATTACGGTGGGAACCGCGCAGGAGAACCAGCGCTTGCTGGCAGCCCTGCGCTTATTTCTGGAAGCCATATGACCGAGCAAACCATACAGGCAAGTCCCGGACGTAAGCTGGGCGGTACGCTGCGGGTTCCGGGCGACAAGTCTATTTCTCACCGGGCACTGATGCTCGGCGCACTGGCAGAAGGGCGTACCACCATCAGCGGTTTTCTGGCCGGCGAAGATTGCCTTGCGACGCTGGCGGCACTGCGCGCCCTTGGGGTGGATATTGTTGTTGCCGCCGACGGCGTCGTGACAGTTGATGGCGTTGGCCTGCACGGGTTACAGGCATCAGCCGGGCCTCTCGATATGGGCAATTCCGGCACCGGGATGCGGCTGCTGGCCGGCGTGCTGGCAGGGCAGGATTTCACCAGTGTCCTGACCGGAGACGCATCGCTGCGGTCCCGCCCGATGGAGCGCATTGCCATGCCGTTACGTGCCATGGGCGCTGAATTGCAGAGCACCGACGGCTGCGCGCCGCTCACCGTGCGCGGCGGCCAGTTGACTGCAATCGAGTACACCTGCCCGGTGGCCAGTGCGCAGGTCAAATCGGCTGTGCTGCTTGCGGGTTTGTATGCGCACGGCCGCACTGTCGTGCATGAACCGGGCGTCACCCGCGATCACACCGAGCGCATGCTGCGGACTTTTGGTGTGCCGGTAGATTCGACGCCGGGAACAGTGGCATTGCAGGGGCCGGCTCAACTGACAGCGAGCGCGGTCCAGGTGCCGGGGGATTTATCTTCAGCTGCGTTTGCGCTGGGCGCAGGATGCCTGTCACAGCATGATGCGATTGTGATCGAAAATGTCGGCATCAACCCGACTCGCACCGGCGTACTGGACATTTTGCGGCTGATGGGTGCTGATATCGACGTGCGCGAGCCATCTAGCCTCGGCGACGAACCGGTGGCGACGCTGGTGGCCAGGCCGTCGCGTTTGCAAGGTGTGGTTGTGCCGCCGGAACTGGTGCCACTGGCCATTGATGAAATGCCGCTGATTTTTGCACTGGCGGCCTGTGCCGAGGGCGATACCGTTATCAGCGGTGCGGATGAACTGCGGCACAAAGAAAGTGACCGCATTGCATTGATGGTGCGCGGTTTGCAAGCGCTGGGCATCGCCGCCGCGGAACGGCCGGATGGTGCCGTGATCACCGGCGGCACTCCCACCGGCGGTACCGTGGAAAGTGCCGACGATCATCGCATCGCGATGGCATTTGCGGTGCTTGGCAGTTGTGCAAATGCGCCGGTAACGATTCTGAACACGGCAAACATTGCCACTTCCTTTCCCGGTTTTGTCCCGCTGATGCAGACAGCGGGACTGCAGCTGCAGACAACAGGAGCTGCGGGTGGCTGACATTCCGGTGATCGCCATTGACGGCCCGGGCGGCGCCGGCAAAGGCACGGTTGCGCAGCAGGTTGCCGACCGGCTGGGCTGGCATCTGCTGGACAGCGGGTCGCTGTATCGCATCACCGCGTATGCGGCCGAGCAGGCCGCGGTAAGCCTGGAGGACAGCAAGGCGGTCAGCGCGATTGCGCGAGATCTGGACGTGCGGTTCACCGACGGTGCCGCCGGGGTGCGGGTATTGCTGGCCGGCAAGGACATCACCGATGCCATTCGGAGCGAGGAGGCAGGACGCTCAGCATCAATAGTGGCGCGGGATCCGGAGGTTCGGGAGGCGCTGATCGAGCGCCAGCGGGCGTTTGCGGAGCCGCCGGGGCTGGTGGCTGACGGGCGCGACATGGGCTCGGTGGTTTTTTGCGATGCAAAACTGAAAATCTTCCTTACGGCGAGTGTCGAGGAACGCGCCCGGAGACGCTATAAGCAGTTGAAAGACAAGGGAATGGATGTTAGTCTGCCCGCCCTTTCGAGGGACATGGCAGAGCGCGACCGGCGGGATTCTGAACGCGCGGTCGCACCGCTCAGGGCAACACAGGACGCCCGGGTGCTCGATACCACGGAACTCGATGTGCAGGCGGTGACCGATCAGGTCGTTGCATGGGCAGCAGACGTTTATTCGCTCTGAGCCGGCCGGCTCAGTCGCTTAAGCAAGCAGGGAAAAGGCTCCGGGCGGCAGTTGCCGTGCCGGTTTTTTATTGCAACAACCGGTTTGAAGCGCAGTGCAAACAGCAATTTGCGCCACAGCCGAACAACAGGTCCGCATCGTGCGGTTTAATTAATGTCTGAAAATTTTGCAGAGCTGTTTGAGCAAAGTCTTGCCAGCAGCCAAATTAAGCCCGGTACCATTCTTACCGGCAATGTCATCGAAGTTTCTCCTGAGGTCGTTATTGTTAGTGCCGGCCTCAAGTCTGAAGCAGTTATTCCCACCAGCCAGTTTCGTGACGAGAACGGCGAAATC